>NZ_JABWRW010000030.1:0-75446 GCF_014269095.1 Pseudomonas sp. SWRI50
CATGGTCACTTGTGATGCTGATAATCTTTGTGACTATCAGTCCGTACTCACAAGCACCCACACGAATTGCTTGATTCAATTTGTTAAAGAGCGTTTGGTTAAGAGCTTTTCATCTCAACCGAGGCGCGCATTCTACGCTTTCCTCATTTGCTGTCAAGCGTTTATTTTGAAGTTTTTTAACTTCGCTTTCTTTCGAAAGCTTTTAACTTCAACAACTTGCCGCTTGCCCCGAAGCGTTCATCGCTGCGAGGAGGCGAATAATACGCGCTTTGAAATCAGAGTCAACACCCTGATCTGAAAAAACTTTCCAGCAGTACTTGGCCGGCCTTCGCAACTAATGAACACGCAACCGATCTGTAGATAAACACCCCACGGAGCGTGGCAACCATGAGCGAGACGCAAAGCGAGAAAACGCCAGGCCTGTCGGCGGACGAAGAGCAGGAGGTCAGCCATAACCAGCCGCCAAGGGCAGCGGTGCTGCACGAGATCATTCGCTACCAAGGCGACCAAGAGCTTGAGCGCACGATCGCAGCCCTGTGGTGGTCAGCGCTGGCCGCCGGGTTGTCGATGGGGCTCTCGCTCATGGCCATGGGGTTGTTCTATGCCCGCCTCCCCGAGGGCGACAGCGCCCAGGTGATTGCAAGCATTGGCTACAGTGCAGGTTTCCTGGCGGTGATCCTCGCCCGCCAGCAACTGTTTACAGAGAACACACTCACCGCCGTGCTGCCGGTGATGACCTCGCCTACCCTGGCCAACTTGGGTCGCCTGCTGCGCCTATGGAGCGTGGTATTGCTCGGCAACCTGGCCGGTACCCTGCTGGTCGCCTGGGTCATGCTGGAACTGCCGATCTTCGACGGCAAGACCGACGTGGCATTTCTGGAGGTCGGGCGCAAGGTAATGAAGAACGATATCGGCCAGATGTTCGCCAAAGGCATCGTGTCGGGCTGGATGATCGCCACCATGGTCTGGATGATCCCGTCGATGGAGCACGCCAAGATCTGGATCATCCTGATGATCACTTACTTCATGGCGCTGGGTGACTTCACCCATATTGTCGTCGGTTCGGTGGAAGTGTCCTACCTGGTCTGGGCCGGTGAAGAGACCTGGCGCAGCTTCTTGCTGGCATTCGCCCTGCCGACCCTCGCCGGTAACATCATTGGTGGCAGCTTCATCTTCGCGCTGATCAGCCATGCGCAGGTGCGCAGTGACAGCGGTAAGCCACCTTCGCGTTTACTGGACGACCAGAAGCCGCCCTCACCTCGCCAGCGAGACGCTGAAAAATGACCCTCAGCGCACCGCCACAGCGCGCTCTGTCGACCGCTCTCGCTGATGCGCAGGTTTGGGCTGCCACCAGTTCTGCCCGGCATGCGGCGAGTCCAGGCTGACCCGCTCGCCCATCTGCGGGGTGCATAGCCGCACCTGCGCTTGCTCAGTGAGGGCCAGGATGCGCTCGAATGGCTCTTGCCAGGCATGGGTGGACAAGTCGAAGGTGCCGTTATGAATCGGCAGCATCCAGCGCCCCTGCAGGTCGAGGTGTGCCTGCAGGCTCTGCTCCGGCTGCATGTGCACGCTCGGCCAGGCGACGTTATAGGCCCCGGTCTCGATCAGGGTCAGGTCGAAAGGCCCGAAACGCTCACCGATCTGCTTGAAGCCCTCGAAGTAGCCTGTATCGCCGCTGAAAAACACCCGCAGCTGTTCATCGATCACCACCCAGGACGCCCACAAGGTCCGGTTACTGTCGAACAGGCCACGCCCTGAAAAGTGCTGGGCTGGGGTCGCGACAAAGCGTACCCCTTCAACTTCAGTGTCCTGCCACCAATCCAGTTGGCGCACCTTGTCTGCTGCAACCCCCCATTCGATCAAGAGGTCACCCACCCCAAGCGGTGCCAGAAACACCCCCGTACGCGGGGCAAGCCGTCGAATCGCCTGCTCATCCAGATGATCGAAGTGATCATGGGACAGGATCACCGCGGCCAATGGCGGCAGTTCGTCCAGGCCAAGCGGTGGCGCATGGAAACGTTGCGGCCCTGCCCACTGCACCGGTGAGGCGCGCTCGGCGAATACCGGGTCGGTAATAAAGAAGCGCCCGCGCAACTTCAGCAATATCGTCGAATGGCCAAGGCGCCACAGGCTGTGATCAGGTGCATCAAGCACCTGCTGCCGGGTCATGGGCTGCACATGGAGGGGGGTGGAGGGCCGAGTGTCGGGCGGCTTGCGCAAAAACAGGTACTTGAGGCCGATGCGCAGCTTTTTCATCACGCCGTCTTGAGGCAGGCGGGCCTGGTTATGGAAACGACCGTCCCGTTGAGGCGCCGACTCGCCGGCAGCGTTAGCCATGGGAACCATGAGCATGAGCACTCCAAGCAACAGGAAAGCCTTCATATTACCCCACAGTGATCAGATCAACCGTGAATTGGCTTGTAAGGTCATTTTTCATAGATGAAACACTGTTCAACAATATTCACACGCGTTATGCGATAAACGGCGCCTTAGCAGAAGAACGATGACCATGATGGACAACCGCAGCGGCAAGGGCCTTTCTTTCGTCAAGCGCATCTACCTGCCGCGCATCATCGGCATGGGCATCGGCCTGTTCAGTGTAATGGCTGCCATGGCGCCGCTATCGCCGCCTACCTGGGTCTGGCTGCTGGTGCTGTTCAACGGGATTGTCTGGCCGCATTTAGCCTACCTGTGGGCGATGCGCTCGGCAGCGCCTTATCAGGCAGAACAGCGCAATCTGCTGCTGGACTCGCTGATGGGCGGTTTCTGGACCGCCGCCATGCACTTCAACCCACTGCCCAGCGTGACCGTGCTGTCGATGATGACCATGAACAACGTGGCCGCGGGCGGCAAACGCCTGGTCGTTCGTGGCGTGCTGGCCCAGCTTGCCGGCATGCTCGTGGCCACGCTCGTGCTCGGCCCTGGCTTGCAACTCACTGCCACGCCCTTGCAGGTTTACGCGTGCTTGCCAATGCTGACGCTCTACCCGCTGGCCCTGGGCTGGGTCTGCTACCGCCTGGCAATCAAACTGGCAGAGCATAAGCGCCGCCTCAGTGCGCTCAGCCTTACCGACAGCCTGACCGGGTTGCTCAACCACGGTGCCTGGAAAGACCTGCTGCTGGTCAAGTTTCAGACTTGCCAGCAACAACAGCAACAGGCGGTCATCGCCCTGATCGACATCGACCACTTCAAGACCATCAACGACACGTTTGGCCACGTAGTCGGCGATTGCGTGCTGCGTCAGATGAGCGAAGAGCTCAAACGCAACCTGCGTGAGGTCGACCAGGCCGGGCGCTACGGTGGCGACGAGTTCTGCGTGATCCTGCCGGACACCAACGAGGCCCAGGCCTGCCTGGCCATGGAGCGCTTGCGCGAGCGGGTGGCGAGCTACCGTAACCCGCAATTACCACACTTGCGGATCAGCCTCAGCATCGGCCTGTCTGCCTTCGACGCCGACCTTGAATCCCCCGAACACTGGCTCGAACAGGCCGACAAGGCGCTCTACACCGCCAAGCACGCTGGCCGCGACCAGGTCAATTTCGCGCAACGCGAGGCCACCGGCCTCAGGCTGGCCTATCCTGACTGAACCTCCTTCCTGATTGCCTTGCAGGAGGCTGCTGTTCTTGAAGGAGTCACCCGCACATGGCCAGGACCGCCAACCTTCCACCCACCCTACCCACACCCCGATTTCAAGTTCGCCGCTTGATTGCAGGCTTTTGCGTGGTCTTTGGCCTGGCCTGCCTGGTCACCTTGGGCGCATTGCTCAACATCGCCGCCACCCTCGATCACCAAGAGCAACAGCGCAGCGCTTTCCATGCCTCGCAAGCGCTCGAGCAACGGCTGCTTGCCTCACGCCAGTTCCTGTCCAGCTATGCCGTGTGGGATGCCGCCTTTGAACACCTGGCCGGCAAGGCGGACTGGCAGTGGGCCTATGAAGAGAAGAACGTCGGTGAATCGCTGTACAGCGCCAGTGGCTACGAAGGTGTGTTCGTGGTGGACGACCAGCGCACCACCTACGCCCTGTTCAAAGGCAAGCCCAGTGAAGCGAGCGCCAGCACTTATATAGAAGCGCCGCTACAACCCATCATCAATGAAGCACGGGGGGCTGCCAGCGCCCGCGAACAAATCACCCGGTTCGTGCTGTTCAACGGATGGCCCGCCGTGCTTAGCGCCGCGGCCGTACGGCCAGACAAGGACGTGTCGGACAGCGAAGTACGCCAGGCACCCGTCATGCTGTTCGTCGACCAGCTGACCGACGACAAACTCACACGGTTGGGTACCGGCGCCGGCCTGGCGGGCATGCACCTCGAGAAAGACGCTACCGGCGAGCATGGCCAGCAGCGTATCGCGCTGGGCGATACCGGCTTCCACCTGGCCTGGACCAGCCCGCTGCCGGGCCAGCAATTGCTGTGGGCGATGCTGCCGCCGCTGCTGTGCGCGCTGCTGATACTCGGCCTGGTGATGCTTTACCTGTTCTGCCACGCCTTGCGCAGCTCCCGCGCCATCGACCTTAGCCTGGCGCGCCTGCAGCAGAGCAACCAGGCCCTGGAGGCCAGCGAGCAGCGTTTTCGCGCCGTCGCCGAAGCCGCATCCGACTGGATCTGGGAAACCGACCGACAACAACGCCTGACCTATCTTTCACAGCGTTTCGTCAGCGTCACCGGCTACCCGGTGGACGACTGGCTGGGCCAGCCGGTGAACCAGCTGCTGGCCTGCGACACCACGCCACTCTCACCCTGGCTGGACGCGTTGGCCGCCGCCGACCCACAGCAGTTGGCAAACCTGCGCTGTACCTACCGTGACCATAACGGGCAAAACCGCTATTGCCGCATCTCGGCACGGGCGATCTGGTACGACGGCAAGCCGACGGGTTTTCGTGGCACCGCCAGCGACATCACTGACGAGGTCGACGCCCATGCACGCATCCAGCACCTGTCACTGCATGACCCGCTGACCGGTCTTGCCAACCGCAACAAACTCGCCCGGCACCTTGAGCAGTTGTTATTGCGCGGCAGCGACGCGCCCCCACTCACGTTGCTGCTGCTGGACCTGGACAACTTCAAGCCGATCAACGATTCCCTCGGCCATGCCGCCGGTGACGCTGTGCTGCAAGAGGTGGCGACACGCCTGCGCGACACCACCCGCGATGTCGACCTGGTGGCGCGCCTGGGTGGCGATGAGTTCATTCTGGTGCTCAATGGCATGGATAACCGCACTGAAGTCGACCGTTTCTGCGCTCGCCTGATTAGCCTGCTGCAGCAACCCATCGTCTTCGACAACCAGCCCCTGCACATCGGCGCCAGCATCGGCGTCGCCCAGAGCCGCACCCAGGGCTTCGATGCCGGCGAACTGATCCGCTGCGCCGATATCGCGCTGTACCAGGCCAAAGCGGAGGGCAAGAACACCTGGCGCTACTTCGCCGCCGAAATGAACAAACAGATCCAGTACCGCCGACAACTGGAGAATGATCTGCGCCGGGCCCTGCAAAACCAGGAATTCGCGTTGCATTACCAGCCACGCTATCGCCTGGGCGACCTGCGCATCGTCGCCGTCGAAGCCCTGCTGCGCTGGCAGCACCCGCAGGAGGGGTTGCTCGGGCCAGACACCTTCATCCCGCTGGCCGAGCAGAGCGACATCATTGTCGCGCTGGGCCGCTGGGTGCTGCGCGAAGCCTGCCGCACGGCCCACGACTGGCCGGTGGGCCTGCTGATATCGGTAAACCTGTCACCTGCGCAGTTCTTGCGCAGCGACGTGGTGGCCGACGTTCGCGAGATCCTGCTGGAAACCGCGTTCCCCGCCCAGCGCCTTGAACTGGAAATCACCGAAAACGTGATGCTCAACGACATCGAAGGCGCGCTAAGCACCATGCTTTCGCTAAAGGAGCTGGGTGTTCGCCTGAACATGGATGACTTTGGCACCGGTTACTCATCACTGGGCTATCTGCGCACGTACCCGTTCGACAGCATCAAGATCGACAAACGCTTCATAGCCGGGCTGAACAACACCAGTGGCAATGATCGCGCCGTGGTGCAAGCCATCATCAACCTGGGTGAAGCCATGGGGCTGACGGTGACGGCCGAGGGCGTAGAAAGTGAACAGCAGCTCAAAACACTGGAGAAGGACGGCTGCCATGAGGTGCAGGGTTATTTCCTGAGCCGGCCTTTACCTAAAGAGGCGCTCGAAGCCTTGCTGCAACAGGCGCCCACAGGCTCGGCCAGGCGCCTGCTGTAAAGGCAGCCTTCGCAGAACAAGGCTGCCCCCGTGAACAGCAGGGCGTCAGCGCTTGTTGCGCTCGGCCACGATCTCGGGCAAATCACTGCGCCGCAGGTAAGCGCGCAAGGGCTCGCCAATGTTCAAGCGATCATCCACATGCTGGTCCAGCAGCAGTGCCAGGCGTTGTCGGCACAACGCCATGCGCGGGCCTTGCTCGGGCCGCCAGACGAATTCGCTGCAGGGGGTGATACTGTCGTCGGCCACGTCCATGCCGAACGAGTCCTCGGAAAAACGCACGATATGAACGCCGCGCTTGCCATGAAAGCCAACGAAACCGTTGAGCTGCTCCGCCGCGTTGCAGATGTCCTGGGAAGTGATGGCCATGCCGTAACCTCGCAATCAAGTCGAAAGTGACGCACGCCGGGCTGCAAACGGTCGCCTCTGCCGGGCAACTCGCAGCGGCCAGCCTAACGCAAGTCACCGCGCATTCGCCAAGGTTTTCCGCCAGCCGCCGACAGCCCCGGAAAAGGGTTCGGCATTCCCTTCATTGCGTAACCCGGTCCTCGTGCACCTGCACGCTGGCAGTCATGCCGGCACTCAGGTTCATGCCCTGCGGGATCTCGTCCAGGCGGATCCGCACAGGTATCCGCTGCGCCAGGCGCACCCAGTTGAAGGTCGGCTCCACCTCCGGCAACAGTTGGCTATCCGGATTACTGTTGCGGTCGGTGATGCCCCGGCTGATGCTCTCCACATGCCCCTGCATTGCCTCGCCCGCCCCCATCAGCCAGACCTTGACCGTGTCACCGACGCGGATGCGCGGCAGTTTGGTTTCTTCGAAGTAGGCCTGGATATAGAAGGTCGAATCGTCCACCAGGGCCATCACCGACTCCCCGGTGTTCACGTAGTTGCCCTGGGCCAGGCGCAGGTTGGTGATATGGCCACTGCGCGGCGCCCGCACTTCGCTGCGCGCCAGGTTGATCTTGGCCACTTGCAGTTGCGCCTCGGCCTCATGCAGTTCACCGCGGGCGATGGCGGCGTTGATCTGGGCATTTTCACGCAGCTCGGCACTGATTGCCTCCGGCCCCAGGGCAGTACGCCGCGCCGCTTCGCGCTCGCGCAAGCGCAGTTGCTGGGCACGGGTCTCGGTCACGGCGCTGGCCTGGTCGAAGGCTGCCTGGAAGCGTTCACGGTCGATGCTCATGAGCAAATCGCCCGCCTTGACCTGCTGGTTGTCATGCACCTTGAGCTCGCGCACCCAACCGGATACGTCTGGGGCGATCACCACCACGTCGGCGCGCACCCGGGCATCGCGGGTCCAGGGTGTCAGCATGTAGTACTGCCACAGCTGGTAGCCTGCCAACAGGGCAAGGGCCACCACACACAGGGTTACCAGGGTACGTACGGCAGCACGCATTGAATCACTCCTTACAAAAATCGTTACAAGAGCCTTTAGGCAGCCCCCAGTACTCGCACCACCAGGAACAACACACACACGAACAACGCCGCGTCGAACAGCGCTTCATGCCAGATCCAGCGACCCAACGGCGTGGCGTGCACCAACAAGCGCAACACCCCGGTGAGCACCAGCGCCAGCAGCACATAAATCAGAAACGGGCTCAGCAGCACCCCGCCCAGCGCCCACTCACGCAACCCCATGCACGTCCTCCTGCCAGCGGCACCATTTGCCCCAGCTCTTCTGCAACTGCAGCACTGCACCTTCAGCCAGGCGCAACGGGTCGCTTGCCGGCAGCCGACGCAAGGCGGCGATGAATTGCTCACTGGCGCTGTCCAGGCGTTGCCCACGGCCCGGCGCCGGCCCCTTGGCCAGTACCGCCTCCACCTGCTGCAGGTACTCGCGTTCAGCGCGGCCCAACGGCGCCTGGGCGACCGCCAGGCACATGCGCAGGTGCACCAGTTCGTCGCCGATGTCCAGGCCGTGCAAGCCGTCATCCCAACGCTTGCGCTCGCTTTCGGGCAATTCGCCGGCATGCCGCGCCAGTTGCAAGAGGCGATCGGCCATTCGCCCGCCAAACCAGCTGTCGGCGCCGCGCAGGTCGCGCCGGGTCAGGCGCACCAGGTCGCTTTGGGTCGCCGCCCGCAGGCGCTTGCCCAGCCAGGCCGGGTGACGGAACACCAACAAACGAAAGGCCATCACCGCAGCAGACACGCCCACCAGCATCGCCAGCGCGCTGTTGAGCATGCTGGCCACGCCAAACTGCATGGCATTGAGCGGTGATACCAACACGATGAAGTGCAGGCAATACGAAGTCGCGGTCGCGCCGGTACGCGGGTGGGCCATGCCCAACGCACCCAGAAACAGCGGCACACCCATGCCCAGGCAGAGCATGGCGAAGCTGCTCCACTGCGGCAAAAGAATCTGCCCGACCAGAAACGCCGCGGGGATCGCCAAAAAGATGCCGCGCAAGAAACTAAGGCCGATCTGAGCGCCGTTTTCGCGGCTGGCAAACAGGCTGCAAACCACACAGGTCAGCACCAGGCCGCCCGGCGCAGAGGGCCAGGCGGTCGCCAGCCAGAAGCCACTCATCACCAGAAACGCCAGCGCGCTGCGTGAACCGAACAACAGTGCCAGCGACCAGTCGCGGTGTGCGGCCAGGCCCTGGGACACATCCTTGGGCGCCCTGCCCGCTTCGACGTCGTCCAACGCCTGGGTCGCAGCCATCGCGTAGTCCAGCAACAGCGTCATGCGCGCCAGGCAGTAATGTTCGGCAGCGCTTATCTGCTCATCATGGGCGGCATCCCAGATGCGTTGGCGCAACAGCAACAGGCCGGGTTGGTCGGGTGCGCCCAACTGCGCGCGCACCGCCTCCAGCCAGGGCGCCAGGTGCCGAGCTTCACCTTCATCGAGCTGGCGCCACTGCCGGCGCACCGAGCGGGAGATACGCAGCAGCACCATCAGCTTCTGGCTCAGGCCGCGAATGGCGCGCGCCCGCTGACGCCCGCGATTGCCTTCGAACCAGGCATGTTCGCGCTGGCTGTCGATGGCGACGATGCGCCCAAGGCTTTCCAGCAGCCCTTTGCGCGCCTCATCCTCTCCCCCCAGCATGGCACTGGCCGCCTGCAGGCCATTTTGCCAAGCCTGCCGGGCTTGTCCGCCCAGTTGCTGTTCCACACGCAGCGGCCAGATCAGGGCGCTGGTGGCGGTAGCGCAGAAAATCCCCAGGCAGATCTCGGTGCAGCGCGCCACGGCCTGGTCGAACACCTGCAACGGGTGGTCGATCGCCGGCAGGGCGATGATCGCGGCGGTGTAGCCGGCTAGCACAAAAGCGTAGGCCCAGGCACTGCGCAGTTGGGTCGACGCGGCCGTGCACAGTGCCAGCCACAGCGCGAGGGTGATCAGGAACAGGCCTGGCGTCTGGGCGAACAAGCCGATAAATACTACCGACATGAACGTGCCGACCAGGGTGCCGGCCAGGCGCGCAAGGCCCTTCTGCACCACCATGCCGGACAACGGCTGAGCCACGATGAACGCCGTCATCAATGCCCATGACGGCTGTTCCAACCCCCAGCGCATCGCCAGCCAAAGCGCCAGGCCGCCACCGAGCACGGTCTTGATGGCGAACTTGAGGGCGAGGCTGCTGGGAGCGAACAGGGCCTGGAAAGTGATGGGCACGAGGCGGACCTTGCGGGGATGATCAGGTAAACGATAGACAATGAAGCGAAGGATAATGCGGAAACGATTAATTAGCTAGCTAATCATCTTTATTGGGATGCGCTGCCCGACATTTCGCAGGCAAAAAAAATGGGCGACCGAAGTCGCCCTAAATGCCTTGCGTGCTCGTGAACCCGGAAGGTCAGCGCGGCTTGCGCTTGTTCGAGTCCTTCCAGATGAAAATGCCCAGACCGGCAAAGAATGCGACCATCAACCCAACCGTTACCACACCTGCGATAACCACGTTGTCGAAGAACATGTCGGCCTCCCTCTTCGTTTGCCGTTGTCCGATGGATGCAAGGTAACGAATGTGGGGGCGGGGAAAATTGACCGGGGTCAATGGTGCCCGGGACCGGGCACGCGGGGCGGGCGCAGGGTTGACCTGCGTCAAGTTTCAGCGCTTCTTGGGCTTGCCCTTGGGCTTCTTTTTCTTTGCCGCGCTCAGGGGCATGGCTTGCTCGAAGGCCTGGCGCACTTCGTTCAGGCGCTTTTCCTTGAGGTCGTGGACGCGCTTGGCACGTTCGGCATCAAAATCGATGAGGTTGTCTTGGCTCATGGGTGGGCTCGACGATCAACAGAGACTTGCATGATGAAGCCAGCCAGTGACGCTGACCAGCCCCGCGTCAGACTTCGATGTCGACCAACAGCCCCTGACGTGGGCTCTCACCCATCAAGGGGGCGACCGGTACGGTGTTGTCGGCGTTGACTTCATCACCTGGTAACGCGCTGTAAAGCTCGCCGTCGCTTTTTTGCCGACGTTGCTGTTGACGACGCTGTTCATCACGCAGGATCAAAGCTTGCTCCTGCGGGTCGCGCTGCTGCTTGAGGTTGATGGCGCTTTCACCGGAGGTCGGCTGCGCGGGGACCACCGGCTTGATGTCGGGAGTGGGTTTGACCGGGTCCTGTTGCGAGGTTACCGGGGCTGCACTGAGCGGAATAATCGGCGGCAACATGGAAAGTCTCCTATTACCCCTGTATCGGCGGGCGTTGTCCTACCTTGAATAGAGACAACGCTTATTCGACTTCGTCATCGGGGTCGTCATCGCTCGGCGGGCTCGCCTCGCTCCAGGGCCGCTTGTAGACCTGCTGCCAGACCGCGTCCATGTGCTCGCGCAGTACCTGCGGCGCGCTTTTGAGCGAGGCGCTGTCTTCGCGCTCGCCGCCGATCGGCTCCTCGCCCGCCGGGGTGATCAGTGATTGGCCAGTAATGGTGTAGATGGCCTGGCCTTCGCGCATTTCGATGGCGATATCGTGAGGGTCGATGCCGCCGCCGCAGAAGGCATGGCTGGCAACCGTCAGTTCAGCGATACCGTCCTTGTTCAGGTCACTGACATCGCTGACATCGGAATAGAAGTCGACATCCAGGTCCAGCCCCGGGCAGGTGGTTTCCTGTTCGATCTGCCAACGTGCCTTGAATGCATCGCTTTCGGCCGTGCGCCCATACAGCGTGGCCTTGAGCACTACCTTGTCCACTTCCTGCTGGTTTTCCGCGTCGGTGGCCTGGCCGTCGGTGCGGCTCAGCACCAGCAGGCCTTCGCCGTCGCGGTCACGAAAGTGCACGCTCTTGATCGGCGTCTGCACGCCCAGTGCCTCAAGCTGCCCAGGCGTAATCGCCGGCAAGGTCTCGAAGCTTTTTTGCTCGCAGCCGGCCAGCAGCACAAGGCTGCTCACGGCCAGGGAAACGTTCAACCAGCGGTGCTTGGCGGACATGTTGGTGCGCGGCCCTCGTCTACAAGACGGTGTTGGTCGATGAAACGGCTAGACTGTTGGTCTTCGGCACCCTTCGGTGCACTTCAACACTTTGGTCTGACCGGCCGATCCGTTAACATAGCCGGCTTTTCATCGCGGGAGTTCAGGCAGTATGGCGCAGCAGTATCAACCGGGGCAACGCTGGATCAGCGACAGCGAAGCAGAGCTCGGCCTGGGTACCATCCTGGCGCAGGATGGCCGCCTGTTGACCGTGCTCTACCCGGCCACTGGCGACACCCGCCAGTATTCCCTGCGCAATGCGCCGCTGACCCGCGTGCGCTTCTCGCCAGGTGACCAGATCACCCACTTCGACGGTTGGAAGCTGACCGTGCGCGAGGTCGACGATGTCGATGGCCTGTTGGTGTACCACGGCCTGGACGGGCAAAACCAGCCGCGTACCCTGCCGGAAACCCAACTGTCGAACTTCATTCAGTTCCGCCTGGCCAGCGACCGCCTGTTCGCCGGCCAGATCGACCCGCTGTCGTGGTTCAGCCTGCGTTACAACACCTTGCAGCACACCAGCAAGCAGATGCAGTCGTCGCTCTGGGGCCTGGGTGGCTGCCGCGCACAACCGATCGCCCACCAGTTGCACATCGCCCGTGAAGTCGCTGACCGCAGTGCACCGCGGGTGCTGCTGGCGGACGAAGTCGGCCTGGGCAAAACCATCGAGGCAGGCCTGATCATCCATCGCCAGCTGCTTTCAGGGCGTGCCAGCCGCGTACTGATCCTGGTCCCGGAAAACCTCCAGCATCAATGGCTGGTGGAAATGCGCCGGCGCTTCAACCTGCAAGTGGCGTTGTTCGACGCCGAGCGCTTCATCGAGAGCGATGCCAGCAACCCGTTCGAAGACGCCCAGCTCGCGCTGGTGGCCCTGGAATGGCTGGTTGACGACGAAAAAGCCCAGGACGCGCTGTTTGCCGCAGGCTGGGACCTGATGGTGGTCGACGAAGCCCACCACCTGGTCTGGCATGAAGACCAGGTCAGCGCCGAGTACGGCCTGGTCGAGCAACTGGCCCAGGTGATCCCTGGCGTGCTGCTGCTCACCGCCACCCCCGAACAGCTCGGCCAGGACAGCCACTTCGCCCGGCTGCGCCTGCTCGACCCCAACCGTTTCCACGACCTTGTGGCGTTCCGTGCCGAGAGCGAAAACTATCGCCCGGTCGCCGAGGCGGTACAGGAGCTGCTTGACGAAGGTCGCCTGTCGCCGGAGGCCCACGCCACCATCCATGGTTTCCTCGGGGCCGAAGGCGAAGCTTTGCTGGCAGCCGTCAGCGATGGCGACACCCAAGCCAGCGCGCGCCTGATCCGCGAGCTGCTCGACCGCCACGGCACTGGCCGCGTGCTGTTCCGCAACACCCGCGCAGCCGTTCAGGGCTTCCCCGAGCGCGAGCTGCATGCTTACCCGGTAGCGATGCCGGAGCAATACCGCGACCTGCCGCCTGGCGAAAAAGCCGAGCTGTACCCGGAAGTCGCCTTCCAGGCGCAGGGCGACATCACTGACGACGAGCGCTGGTGGCGTTTCGACCCTCGGGTCGACTGGCTGATTGATACCCTGAAGATGCTCAAGCGCACCAAAGTACTGGTGATCTGCGCCCATGCCGAAACCGCCATGGACCTGGAAGACGCCCTGCGCGTGCGCTCCGGCATTCCTGCCTCGGTCTTCCACGAAGGCATGAGCATTCTCGAGCGTGACCGCGCCGCCGCCTATTTCGCAGACGAAGAGTTCGGCGCCCAGGTGCTGATCTGCTCCGAGATCGGTAGCGAAGGCCGCAACTTCCAGTTCTCTCATCACCTGGTGATGTTCGACCTGCCGGCCCACCCGGACCTGCTCGAGCAGCGTATCGGCCGTCTCGACCGGATCGGCCAGAAGCACACCATCCAGTTGCACGTGCCCTACCTGCAGGACAGCCCGCAAGAGCGCCTGTTCCAGTGGTACCACGAAGCGCTCAACGCCTTCCTCAACACCTGCCCGACCGGCAATGCCCTGCAGCATCAGTTCGGCCCTCGCCTGCTGCCGCTGCTCGAAAGCGGTGACAGCAAAGCCTGGGATGCACTGGTGGCCGATGCCCGCGGCGAACGCGAGCGCCTGGAAGCCGAGCTGCACAGCGGCCGCGACCGCCTGCTGGAGCTCAATTCTGGCGGGGCCGGTGAGGGCCAGGCACTGGTCGAGGCGATTCTCGAACAGGATGACCAGTTCGCCCTGCCGATCTACATGGAAACCCTGTTCGACGCGTTCGGCATCGACAGCGAAGACCATTCGGAAAACGCCCTGATCCTCAAACCGAGCGAGAAAATGCTCGACGCCAGCTTCCCGCTGGGTGACGACGAAGGCGTGACCATCACCTACGACCGCGCCCAGGCGTTGTCCCGCGAGGACATGCAGTTCCTGACCTGGGAGCACCCGATGGTTCAGGGTGGCATGGATCTGGTCTTGTCCGGCTCGATGGGCAACACCGCTGTTGCGCTGATCAAGAACAAGGCGCTGAAGCCAGGTACCGTGTTGCTCGAACTGCTGTTCGTCAGCGAGGTGGTAGCACCGCGCGCCCTGCAGTTGGGACGTTACCTGCCGCCGGCAGCCCTGCGCTGCCTGCTCGACACCAACGGCAACGACCTGGCGTCGCGCGTGGCATTCGAAACGCTCAACGACCAGCTCGAAAGCGTGCCGCGCGCCAGCGCCAACAAGTTCGTCCAGGCGCAACGTGATGTGCTGGCCCAGCGCATCAGTGGTGGTGAAGCCAAGATCATGCCGACCCACGTCGAGCGGGTGGCCGAAGCGCAGCGTCGCTTGCAGGCCGAGGCCGACGAAGAGTTGGCGCGCATGGTTGCCCTGCAAGCCGTCAACCCAAGCGTGCGCGACAGCGAAATCGACGCCCTGCGCAAGCAGCGTGAAGAAGGCCTGGCGATGCTTGAAAAAGCTGCCCTGCGCCTCGAAGCCATTCGCGTGCTGGTAGCCGGCTGATACACCCCGCCCCTGTAGGAGCAGCGCAAGGCTGCTCCTACACGTGGCGCGGCACAAGCAGTCATATTCCTGGCTGCTATTGAACGCATAACCAAATCGTAGCAATCAAAGTGCCATTAGTCAGGAAGGCCTAACCACCTCTTCCTATACTGCCTCTGGACAGTCTCCCAAGGCGTTGTACCGGAGACGCGTGAAAACTCGGCCAAGAGGCACGCAATGGACTGGTTGGGACTGCAACTGTTCGCCGATCTGCCGGCAACCGGACGCATCGTCATCGATTGTCGCCACGAGCCTTTCCTTGTTCTGCTCGCCTTTAGCGTGGCCTGCGCGGCTTGCTTCGCGACCCTGGACATGGCCGAGCGCCAATCCCACAACGAACACCCCACCGCACAACGCCAGTGGCGCGTGCTTGGCGCCTGTTGCCTGGCCGGCGGTGTCTGGGCCATGCATTTCATCAGCATGCTGGCCTTCCAGGCGCCGGTGGAAGTCCACTACGACGTCTCGCTGACCGTCCTCTCGTTGCTCATTGCATTGATCGTTGCCTGGCTGGGCATGAACAGCCTCAACCGCAGCCAAATGCGAGTGCAGCATTACCTGCAAAGTGCCGTGCTGATTGGTGCCGGTATTATCCTGATGCACTTTGTCGGCATGGCCGCCCTCGAGACCGGCGCCCGGCAGTACTACCAGACCGGGCTGTTACTGGCCTGCGTGGTCATCGCCATACTCACCAGCCTCGCGGCGTTGCTGTTGGCGCGGTATTTCCGCAATGGCAGCGGCACGTTGCACCAAGCCCTGAAGTACGGCGCCAGCCTGGTGATGGCCGGTGGCATCGTAGCGACTCACTTCACTGCGATGTCGGCCATGACCCTGGTCATCCCCGCCGATACCGCCCTGCGCCTGCCCTCGGCAGACAACAGCCTGCAACTGGGGCTGACCATTGCCTTCATTACCCTGCTGATCAGCGGCGCCAGCATCAGTGCGGCACTGGCCGACAAGAAGCTGCAAAGTAAGGAGCATGACCTGCGCCGGGTCAGCATCCTGCTCAGCCAATTGGACCAGGCACGGGCCTCGCTGCAACAGGCCGCGCATTACGACGCCCTGACCAACCTGATCAACCGCCGCGGTTTCAATCAGGTATTCGCCGAACGCCTCGCCGAACAGACCACCAGTCAAAACCGCCTGGCGGTGATGTTCCTCGACATCGACCATTTCAAGCGGATCAACGACAGCCTTGGCCATGCCGCCGGCGACGAACTACTCAAGGTGATTGCCAACCACATCAAGGCAGCCACCCGCAGCCACGACCTGGTGGCGCGTTTCGGGGGCGACGAGTTTTGCGTGGTCACCAGCCTCAACAACCGTGACGAGGCACGTCACCTGGCGCAGCGCATCATGCAACGGATGAAGGAACCCATCGACCTGGGTGGCCGGCGCATGGTCATGACCACCAGTATCGGTATCAGCATTTTCCCCGACGATGGCCACACCGCTGAAGAGCTGCTCAAGCACGCCGACCTTGCCCTGTACCAGTCCAAGGGCAACGGCCGCAACAGCCTCAACTTCTTCAACGACAGCCTGAAAACCCGCGCCACCCTCGCCCTGCAGCTGGAAGAAGAACTGCGCATCGCGCTGCTGGAGGAACGCGGGCTGTGCGTGCACTACCAGCCCATCTTCGACCTGCGCAATGGCCAGGTGGCCAAGCTCGAAGCCTTGGTCCGCTGGCAGCACCCGCAACACGGCTTGCTCGGGCCCGACCGGTTCATCGGTATCGCCGAAGCGAATGGTTTGATCATCGACCTCGACCTGTGGGTGCTGCGCCACGCCTGCGCCGACCTGGCGCAACTGCACCGTCACGGCTTTGCCGACCTTAAGGTCACCGTCAACTGCTCGGCGGTAACCCTCAGCCACGATGAGCTACCCAGCGAAGTGGAGAAAGCGCTGTATCACTCGGCGCTGGCGCCCCGCCACCTGGAGCTTGAAGTCACCGAGAATGCCTTGATGGGCGATATTCAGCGCACGGTCAACCTGCTCAAGCGCGTGCGCGCCCTCGGCGTGGCCTTGTCGATTGATGACTTTGGTACCGGTTATTCGTCACTGGCCTACCTCAAGCGCCTGCCGCTGGACGTGCTGAAAATCGACCGGACCTTCCTGCAGGAGGTACCCGGCAGCCAGAAAGACCGCGAGATCGTCCAGGCCATCATCGTCATGGCCCACACCCTGCACTTGCAGGTAGTCAGTGAGGGGGTGGAAACCGTCGAGCAACTTGAATTCCTCGAAACCCACGGCTGCGACTACCTGCAAGGCTACCTGCTCGGCCGCCCGGTGGCGTTGGGCGAATTGCGGCCCATCCTGGAGCGGCTGGAGCGCGACAAAGGCGTGCTCAGCCCTTGCTGCGATACAGCGATACCAGGGTCGCCGGATCTTTTTGCAAGTAGCCCTGGCTACCGTGCAAGCGCATCAATTGCGCGGCGAGGCCACTGAGCGGTGTCGCCGAACCCTGCTCGCGGGCAAATTTGACCGCGCTGTCGAGGTCTTTGAGCAGCGTACGCACATGCCACTTGATCGGCTCGAAGCGGCTTTCGGCCATTTGCGGGGCGAGGATCTGCAAGGGTTTCGAATCGGCAAAACCTCCCGCCAACGCCTCAGCGATCAGTGTCGCATCAACCCCCGATTGCTCGGCCAACGCCACCACTTCGGCGATCACCAACGCATTGCAGGCCACAATCATCTGGTTGCAAGCCTTGGTCACCTGGCCTGCACCCACGGCGCCCATGTGCGTTACACGTTGGCCCAGGGTCAGCAGCACCGGCTGCGCGCGTTGCAAGTCAGCCGCTTCGCCACCCACCATGATTGCCAGGGTGCCGGCCTCGGCCCCCGGCGTGCCACCGGACACCGGCGCATCCAGCCAGGCCATGCCACACAGCGCCGCGAGCTCGGCAGCCATCTCACGGGTGGCGGTCGGTTCGAGGCTGGAGAAGTCGATCAGCAGTTGGCCACTGCGCCCGCCCTGGGCAATGCCCTGTTCACCAAACACCACCTCGCGCACCACCGGCGTGTCAGCCAGGCACAGCAGCACCATATCGCTGTCGCGGCACAATGCGGCCGGGCTTGCTGCCAGGCGCGCGCCTGCCGCCACCAGTTCGGCGCATTTGTCCGGGCTGCGGTTCCACACCGTCAAGGGGTAGCCGGCAGCCAGCAGGCGCCGACACATCGGCAGGCCCATCAGGCCAATGCCGGCGAATCCTAGCGAAGGTAGTTGTGAACTCATGAACGACTCCTTGCACATTTGTTATTTTTTGAGGCCGCAATCAGGGCCTAAGGCGCGCGTGTACCCGCGAGGGGGCGCGCAGCGGCCACATTACGCATCCCGTAAACTGTTACCGCCACGCCGAATTGTTACTTACCTCTACCCGGCTGATCGCCTTCAAGCACCAAATTAAGGCGGGCTGCGCATTTTCACGCACCAAAAACGATCACGCCGATTCCGAACGCTTCGCTTGAATCACGATAAACGGTGAAACCACCACCGCCCAGATCTCTGGGTCGCGGTTTTGCAGGTCCAATGCCTGCTCAGCAGTCACCGGCCCCACAGTGCCATCACTGCGCCACTTGGCGAAGATCTCGCTGCGATTCTCGGCCATTGCTTCGGCAACGGCGATCAGGTCCAGGCTAGGGTCGACCCAAATCAGGTCACCCTTCGCCCAGAAGCGCTCCAGTGCTTTCCACTCGATGATTGCCGTCTCGCCAAGCAATTTGGCATAGAGGGTGCTTGTTTGATCAGTCATGGGTTTGTACCCGCAAAAATCGGCCAATAAAAAAGGCCGGTATTTTTGCAGAAAAACCCGGTTTCAAATACGTAATTTGGTCGATCGGCCCCGAACTTGTGGGGTGGGGCCGCAGATACAGGCAAATTGATGGCGCCTTTCTGTATCTTTGTGTCGATCAAGCGACAACCCAGGAAACAGGCTCTTTTTGACCGCTTTTCAAGCGCTCGGACAGCGCTCTACACTGTACCGGTACAGTTCCGGGACATGTTCCGGGGGAAGGTGGGCATGCAGTATGGCGTGGCCATACCGCACATCCCGCCCGGTCTGTAGCCCTGGCCGCCAGGACTATAAGAATTACAACAGAATGAGTGGAGCACTATGATCAAGATTTCCAAGCTGTTCGCCGCAATGGTTCTGGCCGGGGTAGCCAGCCATTCGTTTGCCGCCGATACCATCAAGATCGGGATCGCAGGGCCTAAGACCGGCCCTGTCACCCAGTACGGCGACATGCAGTTCATCGGCGCCAAGCAAGCCATCAAAGACATCAACGCCAAGGGCGGCGTCGATGGCAAGATGCTCGAAGCCAAGGAATACGACGACGCCTGCGACCCTAAACAGGCCGTGGCAGTCGCCAACAAAGTGGTCAACGACGGCGTCAAGTTCGTCATCGGCCACCTGTGCTCCAGCTCCACCCAGCCTGCGTCCGACATCTACGAAGACGAAGGCGTGATCATGATCACCCCCGCCGCCACCAGCCCAGAAATCACCGCCCGTGGTTACAAGCTGATCTTCCGCACCATCGGCCTGGACAGCGCCCAGGGCCCGGCAGCCGGCAACTACATCGCCGACCACGTCAAGCCCAAGGTCGTTGCGGTCCTGCACGACAAGCAGCAGTACGGTGAAGGCATCGCCACCGCGGTCAAGCAGACCCTGGAAGGCAAAGGCACCAAGGTAGCCGTCTTCGAAGGCCTGAACGCCGGTGACAAGGACTTCTCCTCGATCATCCAGAAGCTCAAGCAGAACAACGTCGACTTCGTCTACTACGGCGGCTACCACCCAGAGCTGGGCCTGATCCTGCGTCAAGCTCAGGAAAAAGGCCTGAAAGCCAAGTTCATGGGGCCGGAAGGTGTCGGCAACGACTCCATTTCGCAGATCGCCCAGGGCGCTTCCGAAGGCCTGCTGGTTACCCTGCCGAAGTCGTTTGACGCAGACCCTGCGAACAAGGCCATCGTCGACGCCATCAAGGCTGACGGCAAAGACCCAAGCGGCCCGTTCGTGTTCCCGGCCTACTCGGCTGTCGAGCTGATCGCTCAAGGCATCAAGGCCGCCAAGTCGGAAGACACCGACAAGGTGGCAGCCGCCATCCACGCCGGTTCCTTCAAGACCCCTACCGGCACCCTGTCGTATGACGAGAAGGGCGACCTGAAAGACTTCAAATTCGTGGTCTACGAATGGCACTTCGGCAAGCCGAAGACTGAAGTTTCCCCTCAGTAACTGCGTGACTAAATAGCTGACCGTAGAAGCCCACTGTGCGAGCAGTGGGCTTTGTTTTACGAGGTTCATGGGCCTGATCCCCGCGATCCGGGGGCCGGTCCACCTGAAAATCTTAAAACCGTCACCCGCGGTTTCCTGGCCGTACCCCTGCCAGTGAAATGCAAATCAGGTTTTTAGGAGCGCTGTAATGCCTGAGATCTACCATTTCTTCCAACAACTGGTTAATGGATTGACCATCGGCAGCACCTATGCCTTGATCGCCATCGGTTACACGATGGTGTACGGCATCATTGGCATGATCAACTTCGCCCACGGCGAGGTGTACATGATCGGTTCCTACGTGGCCTTCATCGCCCTGGCGGGCCTGGCCATGATGGGTATCCATTCGCTGCCGATCCTGATGACCGTCGCCTTCGTCGCGACGATCTTCGTCACCAGTGCCTATGGTTACAGCATCGAACGGGTTGCCTACCGCCCCTTGCGCAACAGCAACCGTCTGATCCCGCTGATTTCCGCCATCGGCATGTCGATTTTCCTGCAGAACACCGTCTTGCTTTCGCAGGACTCCAAGGACAAATCCATCCCCAACCTGATCCCTGGGAGCTTCTCTTTCGGGCCAGGCGGTGCTGAAGAAGTACTGATCAGCTACATGCAGATCCTGGTGTTCGTCGTCACCCTGGTGGCCATGACCCTGCTCACCCTGTTCATCTCCCGTTCCCGCCTGGGCCGCGCCTGCCGTGCCTGCGCCGAGGACATCAAGATGGCCAACCTGCTGGGCATCAACACCAACAACATCATCGCCCTCACCTTCGTCATCGGTGCCGCACTGGCGGCGGTGGCGGCCGTGCTGCTGAGCATGCAGTACGGGGTGATCAACCCCAACGCCGGCTTCCTGGTGGGCCTCAAAGCCTTCACCGCCGCTGTGCTGGGTGGCATCGGCAGCATTCCGGGCGCCATGCTCGGTGGGCTGGTGCTGGGTGTGGCCGAAGCCTTCGGCGCCGACATTTTCGGCGACCAGTACAAGGATGTGGTGGCATTCGGTCTCTTGGTACTTGTCCTGCTGTTCCGGCCGACCGGCATCCTGGGCCGCCCGGAGGTTGAAAAAGTATGAACAAAAATCTTAAACAGGCGTTCTTCAGCGCCTTGCTGGTCTGGGCCGTGGCCTTCCCGGTGCTCGGCCTGAAACTGAGCATCGACGGCATCAGCCTGGCCGTGCACAGCCAAGGGTCGTTCACCATCAGCATCATCGCCGTCTGCTCGGTGCTGATGTTCCTGCGCGTGCTGTTCGACAAGCAGTGGAGTTCGGTGATGGGCCGCCGCTCGGATCGCAAGCTGGTCCCGCCTGCGGTGAGCAACTACCTGACCCTGCCCAAGACCCAGCGCTGGATCATCATGGGGCTGATCGTGGCTGCGCTGGTCTGGCCGTTCTTCGGCTCGCGCGGTGCGGTCGACATCGCCACGCTGATTCTGATCTACGTGTTGCTGGGCCTGGGCCTGAACATCGTGGTCGGCCTCGCGGGCCTGCTCGACCTGGGTTATGTGGGCTTCTATGCCGTGGGTGCCTACAGCTATGCCATGCTGTCGCATTACCTGGGCTGGAGCTTCTGGGTCTGCCTGCCGATCGCCGGCCTGATGGCCGCCACCTTTGGCTTCCTGCTCGGCTTCCCGGTGCTGCGCTTGCGCGGTGACTACCTGGCGATCGTGACCCTGGGCTTCGGCGAGATCATCCGCCTGTTCCTGCGTAACCTCACCGACTGGACCGGTGGCCCTAACGGCATCAGCAACATCCCCAAGCCAGAGTTCTTCGGCCTGACCTTCGAACGCCGTGCCGCCGAGGGCATGCAGACCTTCCACGAGTTCTTCGGGCTGGAATACAACTCGATCAACAAGGTCATCTTCCTCTACCTGGTAGCGCTGCTGCTGGCCTTGCTGGCACTGTTCGTCATCAACCGCCTGCTGCGCATGCCGATCGGTCGTGCCTGGGAAGCCTTGCGTGAAGACGAGATCGCCTGCCGCGCACTGGGCCTGAACCCTACCGTGATCAAGCTCTCGGCGTTCACCCTGGGTGCCTGCTTCGCTGGTTTCGCCGGCAGCTTCTTCGCGGCTCGCCAAGGCCTGGTGACCCCCGAGTCGTTCACCTTCATTGAATCGGCGATCATCCTCGCCATCGTCGTGCTCGGCGGCATGGGCTCACAACTGGGCGTGATCCTCGCGGCCATCGTGATGATCCTGTTGCCTGAGCTGATGCGTGAGTTCAGCGAATACCGGATGCTGATGTTCGGTGCGCTGATGGTGTTGATGATGATTTGGCGTCCGCAAGGCCTGCTGCCTATGCAACGTCCACACATGGAGCTGCGTCGATGAGCCGCGAAATTCTGCAAGTCAGCGGCCTGAGCATGCGCTTCGGCGGCTTGTTGGCGGTCAACGGCGTGGCCCTGACCGTCAAGGAAAAACAAGTGGTGGCGCTGATCGGCCCGAACGGCGCCGGCAAGACCACCGTGTTCAACTGCCTGACCGGCTTCTACAAGCCCAGCGGCGGCACCATCTTGCTCGATGGCCAGCCGATCCAGGGCCTGGCCGGCCACCAGATCGCCCGCAAGGGCGTGGTACGGACCTTCCAGAACGTACGCCTGTTCAAGGAAATGACCGCGCTGGAGAACCTGCTGATCGCCCAGCACCGGCACTTGAACACCAACTTCTTCGCAGGCTTGTTCAAGACCCCGAGCTTCCGCCGCAGCGAGAAGGAGGCCATGGAGCGCGCGCAGTACTGGCTGGAAAAGGTCAACCTGACCGAATTCGCCAACCGCACCGCCGGCACCCTCGCCTACGGCCAGCAACGCCGCCTGGAAATCGCCCGCTGCATGATGACCCAGCCACGGATCATCATGCTCGACGAACCGGCAGCAGGCCTGAACCCGAAAGAGACCGAAGACCTCAAGGCACTGATCGCCTACCTGCGCGAATCACACAACGTTACCGTGCTGCTGATCGAGCACGACATGAAGCTGGTGATGAGCATCTCCGACCATATCGTGGTGATCAACCAGGGTACCCCCCTGGCCGACGGCACGCCGGAGCAGATTCGCGACAATCCTGATGTGATCAAGGCTTACCTGGGGGAAGCGTAAATGCTGAAGTTCGAGAACGTTTCCACCTTCTACGGCAAGATCCAGGCACTGCACAGCGTCAACGTGGAAATCAACCAGGGCGAGATCGTCACCTTGATCGGCGCCAACGGCGCAGGCAAGTCGACCCTGCTGATGACCTTGTGCGGCTCGCCGCAGGCGCACAGTGGCAGCATCAAGTACCTGGGTGAAGAACTGGTCGGCCAGACCTCCTCGCACATCATGCGCAAGAGCATCGCCGTAGTCCCCGAAGGGCGCCGCGTGTTCGCCCGCCTGACGGTCGAAGAGAACCTCGCCATGGGCGGTTTCTTCACCGACAAGGGCGATTACCAGGAGCAGTTGGACAAGGTCCTGCAGCTGTTCCCGCGCCTGAAGGAGCGCTATATCCAGCGCGGCGGCACCATGTCCGGTGGCGAGCAGCAGATGCTCGCCATTGGCCGGGCGCTGATGAGCAAACCCAAGTTGCTGTTGCTCGACGAGCCCTCGCTGGGCCTGGCCCCGATCATCATCCAGCAGATCTTCGACATCATCGAACAGCTGCGCCGTGACGGCGTGACCGTGTTCCTGGTGGAGCAGAACGCCAACCAGGCGCTGAAGATCGCTGACCGTGCCTATGTACTGGAAAACGGACGGGTGGTGATGCAGGGCACGGGTGAAGCGCTGCTGAGTGACCCGAAGGTGCGTGACGCGTATCTGGGTGGTTGATGAGCAAAGGGCCTTCGGGCCCTTTGTTCTACCTGCTGCATTTTTATGGCCTGTGCCGGCCTCTTCGCGGGTAAACCCGCTCCCACAGGTACTGCACAGCTTTGAAAGTCTCTGCGGGTCTGTGGGAGCGGGTTTACCCGCGAAGAGGCCGGCACAGGCTATCAACAAAGCTTGTGATCGCCGCGCACCCTGAGTAACGTGGCCAGCTCTTTTGCAACGATCGCCGGAGCCCGCCCCATGCGCCTCACCCCCTCCCTGCTGCTCGCCGCCATGCTGCCCCTGTTCGCCGGCTGCCAGCTCATGGCTGCCACGCCGACCGACCCGAACATCGGCACCACGCGCATGCAGGGCGAACTGAGCGCCGCCGGGGGCCAGTTGCTGTTCAAACCCTGTAATGAAAGCCGCCGTTTCGTGATCAACGACGCCGCCAGCACTGGCATCCTGCAGGAAGCCGCCAACCTCGCCAAGGATGCTGGCGACAAGCTGTTCGTCGACGTGCGCGGCCGCCTGACTGGCAGCAAGCAGGCCAACACCGACGGCCAGCTCGACGTCCGCCGCCTGTACCGCCTGGAGCCCTCGACCCGGGCCTGTGAAGACCCCAACTTCAAACAACTGACCCTGCGTGCCAACGGCCACGAACCCGACTGGGACATCAAAGCCAGCGGCAAAGGCATGGTCGTCAACCGCGTAGGCCAGGCGCCGCTGCCCCTGCCGTTCCTGGAAGAAGAAGTACCCGGTGGCGGCCTGACCCTGACCAGCGAAGCCAACGGCCAGCACGTGGAGCTTTGGGTCGCACCGCAACGCTGCGTGGACAGCGCGACCGGGGCAGTCCGTCACTTGCGCGCCGAGCTGCGCATCGATGGCAAGACCCTACAAGGCTGCGGTTACTACGGTGGTGCACGCGACAACTGATCGCCGGGCGCTTTTATCCTGCCAGTCAGGGCGGCGAACAGCTTATACTTGGCGGTTTGTGTAAAGCCGCCGGCCGCCCATGGCCGGGATACTGGACCCTGCCATGCTACGAATCACCGAACTGAAGCTGCCCTTGGACCACCCTGACGAAGCCCTGCGCGAAGCCATCGTCCAGCGCCTGGGCATCCGCGATGAGCAATTGCTCAGCTTCAACCTGTTCAAGCGCAGCTACGACGCACGCAAGAAAAACAGCGAACTGCTGTTCATCTACACCATCGACCTCGAAGCCAGCAACGAAGCCGAGCTGCTTCGCACATTCGCAGACGATCGCAACATCGGCGTCGCGCCTGACGTTACCTACAAGTACGTCGGCCACGCCCCTGCCGAGGTCGAGCAACGCCCGATCGTGGTCGGCTTCGGCCCCTGCGGCATCTTTGCCGGCCTGTTGCTGGCGCAGATGGGCTTCAAGCCGATCATCCTCGAGCGCGGCAAAGAAGTGCGCCAGCGCACCAAGGACACCTGGGGCCTGTGGCGCAAAAGCGTGCTCAACCCGGAGTCCAACGTGCAGTTCGGCGAAGGCGGCGCCGGGACGTTCTCCGACGGCAAGCTGTACAGCCAGATCAAGGACCCGCTGCACCACGGCCGCAAGGTGCTGGAAGAGTTCGTCAAGGCCGGTGCGCCCGATGAGATCCTCTACATCAACAAGCCGCACATCGGTACCTTCCGCCTGACCGGTATGGTCGAGCAGATGCGTCAGGACATCATCGCCCTGGGCGGCGAAGTGCGCTTCCAGGAGAAAGTCACCGACCTGCTGACCGATGATGGGCAACTGACCGGCGTGGTATTGGAAAGCGGCGAGCAGCTGCATTCGCGCCATGTGGTCCTGGCCCTGGGCCACAGTGCCCGCGACACGTTCCGCATGCTGCACGCCAAGGGCGTGTTCATGGAGGCCAAGCCCTTCTCGGTCGGCTTCCGTATCGAGCACCCGCAAACGCTGATCGACAAGGCGCGCCTGGGCAAGTACGCCGGCCACCCGAAGCTCGGCGCCGCCGACTACAAACTGGTGTATCACGCCAAGAACGGCCGTTCGGTCTACAGCTTCTGCATGTGCCCAGGCGGCACCGTGGTCGCAGCCACCAGCGAGCCCGGCCGCGTCGTTACCAACGGCATGAGCCAGTACTCGCGTAACGAACGCAATGCCAACTCCGGCATCGTCGTCGGCATCGACCCGGAACGCGACTACCCGGGTGGCCCGTTGGCCGGTATCGAGCTGCAGGAGCGCCTGGAAGCCCACGCCTACGTGATGGGTGGCAGCAACTATCAGGCACCGGCGCAGTTGGTTGGCGACTTCGTGGCCGGCAGACCGTCCACTGCCCTGGGCAGTGTCGAACCGTCGTATAAACCGGGCGTGACCCTCGGCGACCTGGCGCCGAGCCTGCCGGACTTCGCCATCGAGGCGATCCGCGAAGCACTGCCGGCATTCGATCGGCAGATCAAAGGCTACAACCTGCACGATGCGGTGCTGACCGGTATCGAGACGCGCACGTCTTCACCGCTGCGGATTACCCGGGGTGAGGACTTCCAGAGCCTGAACCTGAAGGGGCTGTTCCCAGCGGGCGAAGGTGCGGGTTATGCGGGCGGTATTCTGTCCGCTGGCGTCGATGGCATTCGCATTGCCGAGGCGGTGGCGCGGGATATGCTCGGGCTGAACGCATAAGGCCCGCTTCGGGTAGGAGCAGCCTTGTGCTGCGAAGAGGGCGGTGAAAGCAGCGAAGCGCTATGTGCTGCCACTGGCCTCTTCGCAGCGCAAGGCTGCTCCTACACGGCATCGAGTCTGCGGGGCTCTGCAGTGCCAGAAAAGCCTGCAGAGATAATCGGATTCCCCCTACCCACGCTTTCCGCAACACCGTCTAGGCTTGCCACAGCCCAGGCAGCAATAACATATAACAAAAACGAATATAGTTTTTGTTTTAAAGCATATCGCCACAGGCTAGGGTGTACGCCCGTTCCATCCTTAATCTCTCAGGGAGAGCCCATAGCCCGTGCGTAGCCTCTTCACCCGATTCTTTCAGCTCGAAGCTGCCAGCGGTCTGCTGTTGATCGCCGCGGCCGTTCTTGCGCTGGTCATCAACAACTCACCTTTGTCCTACCTGTACAACGGCCTGCTCGAGGTCCCGGTGGCGGTCAAAGTTGGCGCGCTGGAAATCGCCAAGCCCTTGCTGCTGTGGATCAACGACGGCCTGATGGCGCTGTTCTTCCTGCTCATCGGCCTGGAGGTCAAGCGCGAGGTGGTCGACGGCCACCTCTCCAAGCCCTCGCAGATAGTCCTGCCCGCTACCGCTGCGGTGGGTGGCATGGTGATACCAGCCCTGATCTACTGGTTCATCAACCGCGACGACCCCGCTGCGGTCGCCGGCTGGGCCATCCCCACCGCCACCGACATTGCCTTCGCCCTCGGCGTGCTAGCACTGCTGGGCAAGCGCGTACCGGTTTCGCTGAAGCTGTTCCTGATGACCCTGGCGATCATCGATGACCTGGGTGCGATCATTGTCATTGCCCTGTTCTATTCGGGCACCTTGTCGAGCGTCTCGCTGTTGCTGGCCGGCGCCTGCCTGGTAGCGCTGCTGGCCATGAACCGGCTTGGCGTGGTCAAACTCGGGCCCTACCTGATCATCGGCCTGGTGCTTTGGGTGTGCGTGCTCAAGAGCGGTGTTCACGCCACGCTGGCGGGTGTCGCCCTGGCGCTGTGCATCCCACTGCGCACCCGCAACGCCGAAACGTCGCCGCTGCTGTCCCTGGAGCATGCCCTGCATCCTTGGGTTGCCTACGCCATTCTGCCGCTGTTCGCCTTCGCCAACGCCGGTGTTTCGCTGGCAGGCATGAACCTGGAAAGCTTCACTCATCCAGTACCGATGGGTATCGCTGTCGGCTTGCTGCTGGGTAAGACGGTAGGGGTCTTCGGCCTGACCTGGGTGGCGATCAAACTTGGCCTGGCCGCGTTGCCGGCAGGCGCAAACTGGGGGCAATTGCTGGGGGTGGCGATCCTCTGTGGCATCGGCTTCACCATGAGCTTGTTCGTGGGCTCGCTGGCATTCGTGCCCGGCAGTAGCGATTATGCGGGCATGGACCGCATGGGCATCCTTACGGGCTCGTTCTTCGCCGCGGTCATCGGCTATGCCGTCACTGCGATGGCCAGCCGCAAACCCCTCGCAAGCTAAAAACAGTGGCATTAAAAAACCCCGACTGGCGTGGCCATGTCGGGGTTTTTTATTGTAGCGCTACAACCGGGTCAAGGCTCAGTGCGAGACGCGGCTGGTACCGTCGACGGTCATGATGCGAACACGGTCGCCAACCCGGAAAATCTCGTTTTCCTGAACGGCCTGCACATAGGCACGCATGCTGCCGTCATCTTCACGCACGGTGATTTCAACACCCTGGGTGCGAGTGATGCCTTCCTCGGCGGCAGAACCTGCCAGGCCACCGGCCACTGCACCAATTACGGCCGCAACGATGCTGCCGCGGCCACCACCGACTGCACTGCCGGCAACGCCACCGACAATGGCGCCAGCGCCACCGCCGATTGGGGTCTTGGTGCCTTCGATCTTGACCGGACGGAGGGATTCGATGGTACCCATACGCACTGTCTGCACGCGACGGGCCTCATCACGGGAGTAGCTATCGCCGGTCAGGCTCGAGGCACAGCCCCCCAGCAACAGCGACATGGTGGTAAAGGTCGCCACCAGCAAAGCGGATTTACGCATAGGTAAAATCTCCAAAAGTCATCGGTGTCCATTAGACGCTGCGCGTTGACGGCTGTCACGACGCAGACGCAATAAAATTGTTTTCATTCAGCCTGGGTACAGCCTGCATGGACTGTATCGTGGGGCCTTTCAAGTGAGACCAAGGATAGCCATGGATTACTTCATCGTCGTGGTGACAACTGTCGCAGGGCTGTACTTCCATGGGTGGCTGTATGTGCGCATGCGCCGCTGGATGGACCGCGACCTGGCGCTATCGATGGCCGGGAAGGATGCGCAGAAGCGTGACTACATGTTGCAGCGGCTGGAGCAGGCACGCAGAGAGAAGGTCAAGCGCAAGGCGCTGGCGAGTTGGTTGGCACGTGAGGCCGAGGCTTATCCCGGCGTAGCGGAATAAACACCTGGGGCCGCAAGCGGCCCAGGGTTATCAAGGCGCCAGCCGCTCTCGCAGCCATTGCCCATCGACCAGGCGGTAATTCAACCGGTCATGCAGGCGGCTCGCCCGCCCCTGCCAGAACTCGATACGCTCAGGCAACAGACGGTACCCTCCCCAGTGCTCGGGGCAATGCGGCTGAGTGTCACAAAACCGCGCCTCGGTCGCCTTTACCAGCGCTTCCAACGCTTCGCGGCCGGTTATTACCTGGCTTTGCGGCGAGGCCCAAGCCCCCAGGCGGCTGCCCAGCGGTCGCACCTGGTAGTAGTCGTCCGACTCCTTGGCCGTGACCTTTTCCACACGCCCTTCGATACGTACCTGGCGCTCCAGCGCCGGCCAGAAGAACGTCATGGCGGCGAAAGGGTTGGCCTGCAGTTGCTGGCCCTTGGCACTTTCGTAGTTGGTGAAGAAGGTAAAACCACGGTCATCGAGCCCCTTGAGCAGCAAGACGCGGCAATGGGGCCGGCCCTCGCCATCGACCGTGGCGAGGGTCAAGGCGTTGGCCTCGACCGGGGGCTGTTCAGTCTTCACCGCATCGGCGAACCACTGGTGGAACAAAGCGAACGGCTCCCCCGGGGCCTGGGCTTCTGCCAGGCCATCACGGGTGTAGTCGCGGCGCATATCGGCCAGGGTTTGAGTCATGGCTGCGTTTCCTTGACGATCAGTTGGTCTTCGCAGGGCTGTTGGCGGCTACTTTCTTGTCGGTGGTCGCCTTCTTGGCAGCGGGCTTGGCCGGCGCGGCTTTGCTTTTTGCAGCCGTCTTGGCGGGTGCCTTGGCCTTGGCGACAGGCTTTTTCGCGGCCGGTTTGGCAGCGGCCTTGGCAGCCGGTTTGGTGCTGACAGCCTTGGCGGCGGGTGCCTTGGCATCCTGAACCGCGACCATCGACGCTGGGGTCGGTGCTGGCGCGGCCTGTTGGTATTTGGCCAGCAGCGCGACCATGGTGTTCTGAGGCGTCAGCAGCAATTCCACACGGCGGTTCAGTGCACGGCCTTCGGCGCTATCATTGGCGGCGCGCGGCATCACCGACCCCATCCCCTTAAGGCTCAGGCGATCACGTTGCAGGCCGCTGAGGCGGAAAATCGCCGACACCGAGGCGGCGCGCTCCAGGCTGAGCTTCTGGTTAGCCGCAGCAACACCGCTGCTGTCGGCATGGCCCAGCACCAACACGGCGGTCTTGGAATCGCCCTCGACGGTCTTGGCTACACGGGTGATCGGGCCCAGGGTCATCGGCAGCAGCATGTTCGGGCGGTCAGGGTTGTACGAACTGTCCACCGGAATGGTCACAGCCAGCACGTTGTCACGGCGCTCCAGTTCCAACTTGCTGTCCTTGATCGCTTCACGCAGCTTGGGCTCGTATTCGTCCAACCAGGCCTGGGTGGCTTTCTGGTCGATCTTGGGTACAACAGGCCCTTTGGCCGTGTCGTCGCCGCCAAACGGCCACCACCAGCGGCTGGCGCTTTCGGACTTGGCATCGGCCTTGGCGACCTTTTCGGTGACGGCTTGCTTCACTTCCTGCTCGGCAACCTGGTCCGACCCAAAAGGCCACCAGTTGAAACCACTGCCCTTCGCGGCGTCCGGGGAGTGACTGGCGCAGCCGGTGACGGCGGTCAGGCACAGGGCGAGTGCTAAGGTTTTATGTGAAGACATCAGCGATACACCATGAAATAGAAGAAAATTTTGCCAACGCACTTAAAGCGTAGACATTGAGGATAGTCAAAGGGGTCAGCCAATACCCGCATTACCCGATCAAAGGCAACGGGCAAGGACGCGGACCAACTTCTGGGCTCTTGGGTCCATGAGCACATACGGGCCAAGGGTATTGACCACAAAACCGAATGCCACATCGTGCTCCGGGTCGGCGAAACCTACCGAGCCGCCTGCGCCGGGATGCCCGAACGCACGGGCACCGAGGCCAAAGGTGGCATTGGCCACCTCGGGCTGGTCAAGCATGCAGCCCAGGCCGAAACGGGTCTGGGTCAACAAGGTGCGATCCTGCCCGATACTGTGCTCGCGGGTGAGTTCGTCGAGCAGTTCGGACTCGAGCAGGCTGCCATCGAGCAGCCCGGCATAGAAGCCTGCCAGGCTGCGGGCATTGCCGTGGCCATTGGCCGCCGGTTGCTGCATGCGCCGCCACTCGGGCTTGTTGGTACTGGTGAGAATCGCTGGCGGGTTGGTGAACGCACGGGTCGACAGCGCCTCGGGCTCACGCATGGTCACCTGCAGCAAGCGCTGGGCCGCGGCATCGCCGGGGTTACCCTTGCCGCGTGCGATATGCGCCACACGGTAAAACGCTTCATCCGCCAGGCCGACATGGAAGTCCAGCCCCAATGGCCGGGCCGTACGGGCCACGATCGAATCGCCGGGGCCACGGCCGTCTGCACGGCGGATCAGCTCCCCGATCAGCCAGCCATAAGTGATGGCGGCGTAGCCGTGTTCGGTGCCAGGCGCCCACCACGGGGTTTCGGCGGCCAAGGCATCGACCATCGCCTGCCAGTCATACAACGCCTCGGCAGGCAGTAACTCACGGATGGCCGGCAGGCCCGCGCGATGGCTGAGCAACTGGCGCAGGGTGATGGACTGCTTGCCGGCCTGAGCAAATTCGGGCCAGTAACGCGCGACCGGAACATCCAGCGCCAATTTGCCCTCGCCTACCAGTTGCAAGGCGGTGACGGCGGTGAAGGTCTTGGTGCAGGAGAACAGGTTGGCGATGGTGTCGCTGTGCCAGGCCTGCTGCCCGTCCTTGTCGCTGGTGCCCGCCCACAGGTCGATCACGGTCTCGCCGCCCACCTGGATGCACAGCGCCGCGCCACGCTCCTGCGGATCATCGAACAACTCGGCGAAGGCTTCACGCACCGCCTCGAACTTCAGCTCATAGTGACCCTGGATCTGCACCCACTGTTCTCCGTACGACCTTCTGAAAATGGCGTGCATTGTTTCAGTAGTTGGCGGTTTTGCAAACTGGCTTAGGCTGGGTGGTCGCAGGTAAAGGGGCCGTTCGACGGCCCCGATGGCTCACGGCTGCGGCTTGACCAACTGCGCGCGCAACTGACCAATGGCCTGCTGGTTGTTTTTACGCACCGCCTCGACGAACCCTGAGTAGGGCACATCGGTGATGGCCACCAGCCCCAGGTGCCCATTCTCACCATCGAGCAGCCGCCCACTGGCCGGTTGGTCCAGGTACTGGAACCAATGCGCACCGACGATCATCGGCTGCGCCAACGCGGCCTTGAGGAAGTTGCCATAGGCCGGCCCACGGTCTTCTTCACGCGCCACCTCCAACGGCCCCGGCCAGAACGGCCCACGGTCGCGGGAGCCGAACTGGAACTCGGACACCAGCACCGGCTTGTCCAGCTCGGCAAGGCGGGCGAAGTCGTAACCGTCCTCAGGCTTGAGGGTATAGAAGTTGAAACTCAGCACGTCGCAGAACTCCGCGCAGGCCTTGACCGCTTCTGGCGTGCTCACCGCATAGCGGCCGCCGAGCAGCAGGTGATTGGGCGCGTGCCACTTCAACGAATCGGCGATGGTCTTGAAATAGGTCTCGGCGAACACCTGCTGGAAGTACTGGTAATCCCGCTCGATTTCCGGGTGCTCCGGGTTGGGCAAGGGGGCCTCGAAACCGGGGTCTTCCATCAGCTCCCAGGCGGACAGTTCAATCCCCCACGCCTTGGACAGGCCCTCCTGGTTGCGGTATTTGTCCCGCAGTTGCTTGAGGAAGGCGCGCTTGGCGGGCACGTCGGTGGTCAGGCGCAGTGTGCCGTAGGCCAGCCCGTAGCGGGCCTTGGGGTCATTGCCCGGTGCGGCCCAGGCCAGCTCGTTGTCAGCGAAGTAGCCGATCAGCCACGGGTCATCACGGTGGTCCCGGGCGGCGATGGCGACCGCGCGCTCAGTGGCCATGGCGAACCGGGGGTCGAAGGGGTCGGGCATGCTGCCCCACCAGTCCATGCCCGTGCTGATGCTGGCATAGTCACCGACAATCGACAGCGGCAAGGTGTAGGGCATGCGCTTGGCCTGGCCCAACGCCGAATCGCTCCAGTTACCCAGGGTGTTGAAACCCCAGGCTTGCAGGCGATCGAGCGCGTGCGTCTGCCAGCGCGAGGCATCCAACACCAATGGCGGGCACTCTACTGCAGGCTGCCCCTCAACGCTGGGCGGGCAAGGTTTGCCATAGGTGCGCTGGATATTGGCGGCATAGAAGTCGAACCATCGCCCCTGCTTGAAGTTGCGCCCTTGCGAGGAGGCATTGCCGTCGTCGTTGTTACCCTTGCCATAGAACGCCGCCAGCGGATCATTATCACCGGGCAGCGCCTTGAACATGCCGTCACGGCCTTCGACGTAGGTGCGCCCGCCATCCGCGGCCACGGCGTTGACACCCAGCGAGTAGAACGGGTGGCCATCCGGCGTTACCAGGTACCAGCGCCCGTCACGCTTCTCGGTTCGGAAAAAGCCCTTGGCCTCGAACGCCGCCCCGTCCAGCAGCCCGCCATAGGTGTCCAGGGGCTGCTTGCCAAGCTCAGCCAGCCAGCCCTTGAGTTGCTGCTGTTCGCGCACATCGGCAGCCTTGAGCTGCTCGTCGCTGGCAATTTTCTCAGGCCATTGGCCACGCGTGGACTGGCCATAAGCATCGATCAGCTCGTGGTAGGCCGCTTTGTAGGCCTGGTCGTCATCCTGAATACCCACTTTCTCGATCAGCAGGCTCTGCGCCACCTTGGGGTTGGGGATCGTCAGGCTGACAGAGGCCACTTGCTTGAGGTCTACCGCGCCCGCGCTACTGGTCAGCAGCAGGCGCTGGCCGGCATACGTCCACGGCATTGGCGGGCCAGCGCGCATACCCTGGCTCAACGGCGAGGTGGCCGTGAGCGGCACCATCACTGTCTGGGCCGGCCCGGCTGGCAGGTCGATGCGGCTGGTCAGCGTGCGGCCATCAGTGCCCAGCACGGTGACATCCACAGTCAGCGCCCAATCCATGGCGCTTTGCAAGCGCAAGGTCAGGAACTGCCCGGCCGACCAGTCCCAGGCACCGCTCTGCGGGCTCAGGCGCAGGGTCGGCCGCTCGACCGGGTTGAACACCACACGCCGCAGCACCTCCCCCCCGGCCGTTTGCTCTGCGTTGTACTGCGGCATGCCGGCATCTTCGGTCACCACGTTGACCACCGAGGCCGGGCGCACGAAGCTGAACAGCGTCTGCTGCCCGGCCAGCAAGGGCGAGCTGAACAACAGGGCGAATACGACAGGCAGGGTACGGCGGACCATAGGGCTAGGGCTCTCCTTCAGGGCCCTCGTGAGCCCAAGACTGAGTGATGGACAACAAGCCGGAGCAGTGTGCTCCGGCCGTCAGGAAATCTCCCGCCGGAAGGGCGGCAGCGCATTGAGAATAGCCTTGCCGTAGCGCTGGGTGACCAAGCGCCGATCGAGCAAGGTGATGACGCCGCGATCCTGCTCGGTCCGCAGCAACCGGCCACAGGCCTGGATCAACCGCAACGAGGCATCCGGCACGGCAATTTCCATGAACGGGTTGCCGCCACGGGCTTCGATCCACTCGGCCAGGGCCGCCTCGACCGGGTCGTCGGGCACGGCGAAGGGGATCTTGGCGATCACCACATGCTCGCAATAGGCACCGGGCAAATCGACACCTTCGGCAAAGCTGGCCAGGCCGAACAACACGCTGTGCTGGCCATCATCGACCCGCGCCTTGTGCTTGTTCAGGGTCTCCTGCTTGGACAGGTTGCCCTGGATCAGCACCAGCTTGCGCCAGTCCCGGTCCAGGCCGTCGAACACATCCTGCATCTGCTTGCGCGACGAGAACAACACCAGCGCACCCCGGGCATCATCGAGCATGTTGGGTAATTCGCGGATGATGGCGGCGGTGTGCGCCGCCGCATCACGTGGGTCGGCGCCCAGGTCGGGCACCCGCAGCAGGCCGGCATCGCCATGCACGAATGGGCTGGGGACCACGCAGGTAACAGCATCACGCGGCAGGCCCGAACGCATGCGGTAGCGGTCGAACTTGCCCAGGGCGGTGAGCGTGGCCGAGGTCACCAGCGCGCCGTGGGCGACACTCCACAGGCTGCGACGGAGCATTTCGGCGGCGAGGATGGGGCTGGCGTTGACTTCGATGTCGAACAACGCCCCACTTTCGGCCAGGGTCAGCCAGCGCGCCATGGGCGGGCTGTCTTCGGGGTCTTCGGCGGTGAAGGCCGTCCACAGCTCCCAGTTGCCCTGAGCGCGGGTCACCAGGCTGCCGAACAGCGGGTACCATTCTTCGGCCTGGTGGCTGGCGATACCGATATTCACTTCACCGTCCATGCCTTCCTTCAGCAGGTCAGCCAGGCGGGTGAACAGGTCGTTGAGACGGGCGAAGCCCTTTTTCAATTCGATGCCCACCTCGCGGATCTGCTCCGGCACCACGCCACCTTCGAAGCGATAGCGCGGGCGTTCACGGCCCTCGGTATCTTCGCTGGGGCGGAAGTCCGCGACCTGTTCGCACAGGGTGAACATGAACTGCTGCTGGGTGCGGATCTCCCGTGCCAGCTCCGGCACCTGTTCGATCAGTTTGCCCAGGTCACCCGGCAACGGGTGCTGGGCCAGCAGCTTGGTGAGGTTCTTGGCGGTCTGCTCCAGCCAGTCAGCGGTGGAGCGCAGGCGCGAGTAATGCGCGAAGTGGCCAATGGCTTTGTCTGGCAGGTGGTGGCCTTCGTCGAACACGTACATGGTGTCGCGTGGGTCGGGCAACACCGCGCCGCCCCCCAGGGCCAGGTCAGCCAGGACCATGTCATGGTTGGTGACGATCACGTCGACCTTGCCCATGCCCTCGCGCGCTTTATAGAACACGCACTGCTGGAAGTTCGGGCAGTGGCGGCCGGTGCATTGGCTGTGATCGGTCGTCAGGCGCGCCCAGTCCTGGTCTTCCAGGGCTTCGGACCAGCTGTCGCGGTCGCCGTCCCAGCGGTTACCCGCCAGTTTCTCGATCATGCTGTTGAACAGTTTCTGGCTGCGCTCGTCGACTTCGATGTGGAAGCCTTCTTCCTCAAACAACTGCGCGGTGGCCGATTGTGCGTGGCCTTCTTGCAGCAGCACATCGAGCTTGGACAGGCACAGGTAGCGGCCGCGCCCCTTGGCCAGGGCGAAGCTGAAATTCAGCCCGCTGCTGCGCATCAGGTCGGGCAGGTCCTTGAAGACGATCTGCTCTTGCAGGGCGACGGTCGCGGTGGCGATGACCAGGCGCTTGCCGGCAGCCTTGGCGGCCGGGATCGCGGCCAGCGCATAGGCGACCGTCTTGCCGGTACCGGTACCCGCCTCGACGGCGACAACGGCAGGCTCGCCGGCACGGCGGCCTTCATCGTCGCAGGCGATGTCGCCGAGCACCTTGGCCACTTCGGCGATCATCAGGCGCTGGCCGTACCGCGGCTTGAGGCTCTTGGCTTCGAGAAAACGCGAGTAGGCGCCCTGGATGGTGGCTTTGAGTTCGTTGCTGATCATGGTCTGCAGGCGCCCGGAGGGCTGGATATATTTTCAGTGTTTCGCATGGGCGGCTATCATACCCCGCTATTGCCCTTTATGCCGCATGGAGATCCGGATGCTTGCCTTTGCCCTCCCCTACACACTGCATGTCCTGGCCGCGCTGGTCTGGGTCGGCGGCATGTTCTTCGCCTGGCTAGTGCTGCGCCCGGCAACGGTTGCAGCCCTCGACGGGCCTGCGCGCCTGCGGTTGTGGGTGGAAGTTTTCCGACGCTTCTTCAGATGGGTCTGGTTGGCGGTCGCGATTTTGGCGATCAGCGGTATCGGCATGTTGCACATGCGCTTCACAGGCTTCGAGACCGCGCCCAAGTACGTGCATGTGATGATCGGTGGCGGCATTGCCATGTTCGCCCTGTTCATGCGCATCCAGGCCTTACTGCTGCCCGAGCTGAAAACAGCCGTGCAGGCCGAGGACTGGGCGACGGGGGCCGCAGTACTGGGCAGGATTCGACGGATGGTCGGCATCAACCTGCTGCTGGGCATCGCGGTGGTGGCCGTGGCCAGCTCGCGGTGGGTGCTGTAGGCGACGCAACCCTGGGCCGCGCCGCCCGCGCGGGTCAAAGGCGCTGCAGGATCAACTCACCCGAGGCACCGGCCAGGCCTGGCTGGCCCGGTTGCCCCGGCCGCCCGCTGGCACCGGCATCGGTGCGATAGACCAAACACCCTTTACTCGCCCCGCCTTTGCCTGCCTTGCCCGCTGTGCCGGCTTGGCCCGGGGCACCGCCATCCAGGCGCACTACAATGCGCGATTGAGCAAAGCCCTGCGGCACACTCAGGCGAATTCGCCCACCCGCCGCACCGTCATGCCCGTTGCCGCCATCATCGCCATTGGCGCCGCGGCTGGCTTGGCCCCAGGTGCAGCCCCCGGCTTGGCCGTTGGCACCATCGAGGCCTGCATAACCCGGCGCGCCGGCACCGCCTCGGGCATCGATCGACAGTTGCTCGGCCTCTAACTCATCCAGCTTCAAGTCCAGGCTTCGCCCGGAACGGGCCGCACGCTGGTAGGTGCCTGGCGCACCCGGGGCACTGATCTGGCTGCCCTCACCCAGCCGGGCACTGCGTGCTTCAATGCGCAGCGGGTGGTCAGCGGGGGCAATGGCGATACGCGCCTCACGCCCCAGTTGCAGGTGATCGACCTTCAACTCGGTGAGCGTGGCAGGCAAAAGCAGCGTCGCCGAGTCGGCCACGCGCAGGGACTCAAGGTGCACGCTGGCCGACTTGTCGGGCAAGCGCAGCATGGAATTGGAAGCCACCTCAAGGCTTTCGGCCTGGGCCAAGGGCGCGGCCAACACCGCCAGCAACATCAGATTACGCATTGCGCGGCGCCTCCTGCGCACGAGGAATGGACATGACATGGAAGATCCCCGTCAGCAGGATCTGCAAGCGGTCGAACCAACGGTGGCTGCGCCCACGCAGGCTGGCGTTGAAGAACAACACCTCGAGCACATGCAGGCTCAGCAAGACAATGCCTGCCGCGTTGATCAGAAGATTGAATGGCAAGGGTTGCGGCATCAACAGATTGAACAGCGCCACGCCCCAGAAGATAACGGTCAGGACCTTGCCCAGGCCCAGGATGAACTTCATAGCCCCGCCCCTCTACATTTATTGTTATGTCGAAGCGGCCCGTTCGAGCGAGCCGTGCGACCAACAGTACCTGTAATGCCAAGGCGTGCGCCAGAGGCCCTGCAGTGACGCTTGTCGGATCGAACTGCCCAGCAGCCTGCGCCCGCGCCACTGCTCCAGGCGCGGACGCGGGTGCTGGCCGTCACCGCTGGATCTTGATCTCGGTGCGACGGTTCATGGCGCGCCCATCGGCCGTGGCGTTGTCAGCCACTGGCTGGGTTTCCCCGGCACCCACTATCGAGACGAAGCTGCTGCGCGGCACACCGCTCTCGACCAGGTAATCGGTCACCGAATGGGCACGGCGCTCGGACAGTTTCTGGTTATAGGTGTCAGAGCCCACGCTGTCGGTATGGCCGCTGACACTCAGGCGGGCACTCGGTGCTTCCTGTTTGAGGCGGGTGGCGATGGTGTTCAGCCGCTCTTTATCCTTGGCTGTCAGACGCGCAGAGTCGAACTCGAAGTGCACATCGCGGATGACGATGACCTCTTCCTTCTGCACCACGACTTCCTCGACCACCGCGACCGGTTCTGGCGGGCAGCCATTGGCATCGACCTGCACACCGCGTGGGGTGCCGGGGCACTTGTCACGGCTGTCCGGCACGCCGTCACCATCCTCGTCGCCATCGCCATGGGCCCAGCAATAGCCCGCCGCCAGGCCACCGCCCAACAACGCGCCCCAGCCAGCCCAGCTGGAACTCTCGATGGCACCCAAGGCGGCGCCGCCTACGCCCCCGACGGCAGCACACTTCGGCCAGTCGGTTTTTTGCAAACCTGCACAACCAGTCAACACACTGGTGAGCAGTACCAGGGGTATCGCTGTGCGTACTATGCTCATTTTCGTTGCTTCTCCTAGGGGAATCGGCATAAGGCCGATCTCTGGGAGTAAAGACCGCGCAATCCATCCCTGCCAGCAATAAGCCACGACGCGGTCACATGCCGCTTTGCCCAGGCGCTGCGGCCCGTTAGTCTTGGATGACTTGAACGAGGATTGGCAATGACCGACGGTTTTTCCCAGCGCACGCCCCAGCAGGCCTTGGCGGCCCTGCTCGAGCGTTTTACCCCTCAACGCCTGTTGCTTGTAGGCACGCGCTTCCCCGCACTGGACGCCTTTGCCGAGGCACACCCGCAGGTGGCCATCGCAACGACTGCACCCGGCCCGTTGCCGGCAGACCTTGCCGGTCAACGCTTCGACTTGGCGGTGCTGGTGGACTGCCTGGAGCACCTGCCCAAGCGTACCGGCCTGGAACTGCTGGGCGGCATTCGTAACCTTAATGCCAGCCGGGTTGCGGTGCTGGCCGACCTCTCGGCCTGCGGTTGGCAAGACACTGACTTTTTCGCCCTGGCCTTGTCTGCCAGCGAAAAATTCCGTCGTGAAGGGCAGGTGTTGAGCCTCTTCACCTATGATCTACATGACTACAAGCAAGTCCCGGACTGGCTCAATGCGCGATTCTGGGCCAACCCTGAAAATTTTGGAAAGTACTGGTGGTGATGATGAGTGTCTCGGTCTGCCCTTGCGGCAGTGGCAACCTGCTCGACGCCTGCTGCGGGCACTACCATGCCGGAACCCCGGCACCGGATGCCCAGACGCTGATGCGCTCGCGCTACAGCGCTTACGTGCTGGGCCTGATCGACTACCTGGTGAGCACCACCCTGCCGGCCCAGCAAGCGGTGCTGGACCGCGGCGCCATGGCCAGTTGGAGCGCCCAAAGCACCTGGTTGGGGCTGGAGGTGGAAAGCGCCGAGGTGCTGGGTGGCCAACCCGAGCACGGTTTTGTCACCTTCACCGCGCGCTGGCACGATGAGGACGGCGATCACCAGCACCGCGAGCGCTCGGCGTTCGTCCAGCATGAGGGGCGCTGGTACTTCATCGACCCCACGGTTGGGCTGAAGGCCGGGCGCAACGACCCTTGCCCTTGCGCCAGCGGTCAGAAGTTCAAGAAATGCTGTGCCAGTTACGTGGCCAGCTGAGCATGATCGCCCAGGCCCGCGTACTGCTGCTCGGCGCCCTGCTGGCACTGCTAGCGGGCTGCGTCAGCTGGGGCGGCGACGACTGGCGCGAACCTGAGGTGCACCTGGTCAGGGTCGAAACGGTCAAGGCCAGGCTACTTGAGCAGGAGTTCGTGCTGCACCTGCGCGTCGACAACCCGAATGACAGCCGCTTGTTCATCCGCAGCCTGGCGTATTCGATACGGCTCAACGACCTGTTGCTGGTGCAGGATGAGACCAGTGTGTGGCGCAGCGTCGGCGGCCATGCCCGGCGCACCTTCAAGATCACCGCGCGGACCAACCTGTGGCAGCACCTGAAGCCGCTGGCCAAGCTGCTTAAAAGCGAGCAACCACTGCATTACACCTTGCAGGGCGAGCTGGCCACCGGGTTGCTGTTCCACCGGGACCTGCACTTGTCGCGCAGTGGTGAGATAATCCCCGGTGATTTCATACCGGAGTAACTTTGCAATGACCCAGCAACCTCATGTTCATGGCCCTGACTGCAACCACGATCATGATCACCACCACGATCACGACCATGGCCATGTGCACGGCCCGCACTGCAACCACGGCCATCAGGAACCTGTTCGTAACGCCCTGAAGGACGTTGGCCGCAACGATCCTTGCCCTTGCGGCAGCGAGAAGAAGTTCAAGAAGTGCCACGGCGCTTGATCGGCACGTTGTGCTGAGGGCCTGGGTGTAGGGCTTGAGTGATGTGATGCTCTCAAGATCGAGCGCCGCCCGCGCGGCGCATCGCGAGCAACGCTCGCTCCTACGTTTGTTTCGGGCCAGTAAAGCCTGTGATAGAGGCGCGCGACCGCCTTGTTTGTTCGACTCGATATCGTGTCAGGCGCCAAGGGGCCGCGCGCCAATGCCACAGGAAAAACTGGCCCGAAACAAACGTAGGAGCGAGCGTTGCTCGCGATGCGCCGCGCGGGCGGCGCTCGATCTCGAGAACACCACTTCACTAAAGCCCTACACCTGCACGCCCCTCCCACATACCATTCGTAAATAAACCGCCTCAGCACCTTGCACCGCGCCTGCGTGCTCACTACCTTAGCGCCTTCCAAACCCCCGCCACGCCTTGCAGGAGCCCTTGTCATGGCCGCCCCCGCCTTTCCTCCCTTCCGCCCGCGGTTCACGACCGCTGCCACGCTGCTCGGCATGCTCGGACTCGCCGGTTGCCAGATGGGCGGCTACCAGGACAGCGTGCCACCGACCACCGGCGTACAGCCGCTCAAAGGCCTGGCACAAAACGTCTCGGTCCGGCGCAATGCCATGGGCGCACCGTTGATCGAGAGCGGCAACTTCCATGACGCGCTGTTCAGCCTCGGTTACGTACACGCCGGGGATCGCATCGAGCAGATGGTCGCCATGCGCCTGCTCGCCCAAGGCCGCCTCGCCGAACTTGCCGGCAGCGATGCCCTCGACATCGACCGCCTGATGCGCGCCGCCAACCTCAAGCAAAGCGCCGCCCAGCAATACGCCGACGCCTCGCCACGGCTCAAGCGCTTCTTCGAGGTCTACGCCCGCGGCGTCAACGCCTACCTGTTCCGCTACCGCGACAAGCTGCCCGCCAGCCTGGCCAGCAGCGGCCATCGCCCTGAGTACTGGAAGCCAGAAGACTCGGCGCTGATCTTCAGCCTGTACGCCTTCAGCCAATCGGTGAACCTGCAAGAAGAACTCAGCGCCCTGACCCTGGCGCAGAAGGTCGGCAGCGACAAGCTGGCCTGGCTGCTGCCCGGCGCACCGGACGAACCGTTGGCCGACAGCGAAGTGGAAAAGCTCAAGGGCCTCAACCTCGCCAGCCAGCTACCCGGCTTGCCCGCCCTGGCGGCAGCCAGCCAAAAGCTCGCCGACCTCGACCTGCTCGGCAGCCCAGGCTCGGCCAACCTGGCCTTGGCAGGCCAACGCAGCCGCAGCGGCAAGAGCCTGCTGGCCAGCGACAGCCAGGCCGCCTGGGCGCTAAGCCCGGTGCAGATCCACACTGGCAAGTACCAGGTCGCCGGCCTGTCGCTGCCGGGCCTGCCGATTGTGCTGGCCGGCTACAACGGCAAGATCGCCTGGAGCAGCAGCGCCGTGATGGCCGACAACCAGGACCTGTACCTGGAGCAACTGCGCCGCCAAGGCAACCAGCTGAGCTACCTGGCCGACGGCAAATGGCTGCCAGCACGGGCACGCAGCGAAACCTTCTTCGTGCGTGGCCAACGCCCGCTGCGCGAGGTCATGTACGACACGCGCCACGGCACCCTCCTTGCCCAGCCGGCAAGCGCCAGCCTGGGCCTGGCCCTGAACCTGCCTCAATTCAAGGGCGACCGCAGCCTCGACGCGCTGTTCGACCTGACCCGCGCCAAGACCGTCGAACGGGCATTCGACAGCACCCGCGAAGTCGCCGCCGCGGCGCTCAACTTCGTCTTCGCCGAGCCAGAGCACATCGGCTGGCAAGTCAGCGGGCGCTACCCAAACCGCCGCGAAGGCCAGGGCCTGCTGCCTTCGCCCGGCTGGGACGGCCGTTACGACTGGGACGGTTACGCTGACCCGATGCTGCACCCTTACGATCAGGACCCGCCGGCTGGCTGGATCGGCCACGCCAACCAGCGCAGCCTGCCGCGCGGCTACGGCATGCAGTTATCCAACACCTGGTACTACCCCGAGCGCGCCGAGCGCCTGGCTCAGTTGGCAGGCAACGGCCGTCACGACAGCCGCAGCCTGATGGCCCTGCAAAACGATCAAGTCACCCTGCTGGCCGACAAGCTCAAGCAGATGTTCGACGCACCGGGTATGGCTCAACCGCTCAAGCAAGCCATCGATGCCCTGCCACCTGCACAGCGTGATAAGGCTCGCGACGCCTTGGCCCGGCTCAAGGCATTCGATGGCCGGCTGAGCCCGGTGTCGGCAGATGCCGCGCTGTACGAGCTGTTCCTTCAGGCCTTCGCCCGCGAAACCTTCCTCGACGACCTCGGGCCAGAATCCAGCCCTGCCTGGCAGGCCTTCGTCAGCAATGCGCGGCTCTCCTACTCGGCACAGGCCGATCACCTGCTGGGCCGCGAGGACAGCCCGTTCTGGGATGACCGCAGCACCCCGCAGAAAGAAGACAAACCGGTGATTCTCGCCCGCAGCCTGGCCGCTGCGGTGGATGCCGGCACTGCGCAACTCGGCGCCGACCGCCGCGCTTGGCAGTGGGGCAAGCTGCACCAGTACCGCTGGCCGGCACCGGCCTACCATGGCCTGGGTGATGCCCTCAGCCGTTCACCGCTGGCTGCCGGCGGCGACTTTAGTACCCTGGCCCTCACCCCCTACGCCTGGGGCAGGGACTTCGACACCCGCCTGCCAGCGTCGGCACGCATGGTCGTCGATTTCGGCCAGGCCGAACCGTTGCAGGTGCTGACCAGCAGCGGCCAGTCCGGCAACGCGGCAAGCCCGCACTACAGCGACGGGTTGGATGCCTGGTTCAAGGGGCGTTTCATGAGCCTGCCGCTGCAACCGCAGAACTTTGGGCGGGCCTATGGCAACCCGCGGCTGACCTTGGTGCCGGGTCGGTAAAGGGGATGGTGTGATGGTCTGGGTGTATGGCGCAGGCCTTGTAGCGCCTGTGAGATCGAGCGCCGCCCGCGCGGCGCTCGATTTCACAGGCGCCACACCCCCCACGACGAACTCACTCGAACTTCCCATCGCCCACCGCGCTCCTAACTGGTAACCCACCACCGGCGCCCGTGCCATGGACCTCGTTATCGCCCGCCCCGAAGGCCTGTACTGCCCGCCCGGTGATTTCTACATCGACCCCTGGCGGCCGGTGGACCGTGCCATCATCACCCACGGCCACGGCGACCACGCCCGCACCGGCAATAATCACTACCTGACCGCCGCGCCCGGCGCGGGCATCCTGCGCAGCCGACTGGGCCAGGACATCAACCTGCAAACCTTGGCCTACGGCGAGCGCATCCTCCACCACGGTGTCACCCTAAGCTTGCACCCCGCCGGCCATGTGCTGGGCTCGGCGCAAGTACGCCTGGAATACCAAGGCCAGGTTTGGGTCGCTTCGGGCGACTACAAAGTCGAACCCGACGGCACATGCGCCCCGTTCGAGCCAGTGCGTTGCCACACCTTCATCACCGAGTCGACCTTCGGCCTGCCTATCTACCGCTGGCCCCGCCAGCCTCAGGTGTTCGCCGGTATCAACGCCTGGTGGCGCGCCAATTGCGCACAGGGCAAGGCCAGCGTGTTGTTCTGCTACGCCTTCGGCAAAGCGCAGCGCATTCTCCACGGGCTGGACGCGACTATCGGGCCGATTCTGGTACACGGCGCGGTCGAGCCGTTGAACCGGGTGTACCGCGAAGCTGGCGTGCACCTGCCGGAAACCCGCTATGCCGGCGACATCCCGCGCAACGACCCATTAATGCGCCAAGCCTTGGTCCTGGCCCCGCCCTCTGCCGGGGGCAGTAGCTGGATGCGGCGCTTCGGCGATTACAGCGATGCCTTCGCCAGCGGCTGGATGCTGTTGCGCGGCACACGCCGGCGGCGTGGCGTCGACCGCGGCTTCGTGCTGTCGGACCACGCCGACTGGCCGGGCCTGCTGTGGGCCATTGGCCAGACCGGCGCTGAGCGCGTGATGGTCACCCATGGCTCGGTTAACGTGCTGGTGCGCTACTTGAACGAACAGGGCCTGGATGCTCGCGCCTTCGCCACCGAATACGGCGACGAAGACGAGCCCGCGACCTCGGAGCCCGAGGCATGAAAGCCTTCGCCGCACTGTACCTGCGCCTGGACGCGACCACCTCCAGCAACGCCAAGCTCGACGCCTTGCGCGACTACTTTGCCCAGGCGCCTGCCGAGGATGCGGCCTGGGCCGTGTACTTCCTCGCCGGCGGCCGCCCGCGGCAACTGGTGCCAACCCGTGTGCTGCGCGAACTGGCGACTGAGCTGGCAGAACTGCCTGAATGGCTGTTCGAAGAGAGCTATCAAGCCGTGGGCGACCTGGCCGAAACGATCTCGTTGCTGCTGCCCGAAAACAGCCATGGCAGCGACGAGGGGTTGGCCCACTGGGTCGAGACACACCTGCTGCCCCTTCGCGGCCTGCCGCCCGACGTGATCCGCCAGCGCCTCCCCCCACTCTGGGCGCAGCTCGACCGGCCAAGCCTGATGCTGTGCCTGAAGCTGATCACCGGCAGCTTTCGCGTCGGCGTGTCCAAGCTATTGGTCACCCGCGCCCTGGCGCAACTGGCCGGCCTGGACGCCAAGCGCGTGGCCCAGCGCCTGGTCGGCTACACCGACATCAGCCACCGCCCTACCGCCGCCGGCTACCAGCAGTTGATCGCTGCCGAGTCGGCGGATGAACACCGCCAGCGTGGCGGTCAGCCCTATCCTTTTTTTCTGGCCCACCCGCTGCAGGCGCCCGTCGAGCAGTTTGACGCGCAACTCGGCCCGCCGAGCGACTGGCAGATCGAATGGAAGTGGGATGGCATCCGCGCACAGGTGGTCAAGCGCGACGGCCAGCTGTGGGTCTGGTCGCGTGGCGAAGAGCTCGTCACCGATCGCTTCCCCGAGCTGCACAGCCTGGCGCAAACACTGCCGGACGGCGTCGTGCTCGATGGCGAGATCCTGGTGTGGAAACCAGGGGCAACGGACGATGCCCTGGCCGTGCAACCCTTCGCACTGTTGCAGCAACGCCTGGGCCGCAAGACCCTGGGCAAGAAGCTGCTGGCCGACGCGCCCGTGGTGCTGCAGGCCTATGACCTGTTGGAATGGCAGGGCGAGGATTGGCGCAACCAGGCGCAGCACGTACGTCGTCAACAGTTGCAACACCTGGTGGCAGATTACCCGCTAGCGCCTGTGCTGCTGTCGCCCTTGCTCGAAGGGCAAACCTGGGCCGAGCTGGCCGAACAGCGCGAGCAGTCGCGCAGCCTGGGCGTGGAAGGCCTGATGCTCAAGCAGCGCGAGGCCTTGTATGGCGTGGGTCGCACCAAAGACATGGGCACCTGGTGGAAGTGGAAAATCGACCCGTTCAGCGTCGATGCCGTGTTGATCTACGCCCAGCGTGGCCACGGCCGCCGCGCCAGCCTCTACAGCGACTACACCTTCGCCGTCTGGGACGCGCCCCCCGGCACGGCCGGGCGAGCATTGGTGCCCTTCGCCAAGGCGTACTCAGGGCTGAGCGACGAAGAGATGCGCAAGGTTGACGCGATCATCCGCAAAACCACAGTGGAAACGTTCGGCCCGGTGCGCAGCGTGACCCCGACCTTGGTGTTCGAACTGGGTTTCGAAGGCATTGCCCTGTCCAAACGCCATAAAAGCGGCATCGCCGTGCGCTTTCCACGCATGCTGCGCTGGCGCCTGGACAAACCGGTCGAAGAAGCCGACGACCTCGCGACACTGCAGGCGCTGCTGATCTGACAGTGCCTAATTCGCACAGGCGCAGACGCAAAAATTATGCTTCTATCTTTGTGCCGACCCGTGTCGCAGACCGTATTCGCCACGTAGCCAGGACTACCATGCACCATTCGACCCACGACCTGCTTTCTCCCGTACCGGGCATTTCACGCCAACTGCACAGCTTTCACTTTGGCCCACGCGGTGGCGGCAAGGTGTACATCCAGGCCTCGCTGCATGCCGACGAACTGCCCGGTATGCTGGTGGCCTGGCACCTCAAGCGCAGGCTGGCCGAGCTGGAACAACAGGGCCGTCTGCAGCGGGAAATCATCCTGGTGCCGGTGGCCAACCCGGTCGGTCTCGAACAGGTGCTGCTGGACGCCCCGTTGGGGCGCTTCGAACTGCAGAGTGGCGAGAATTTCAATCGCAACTTCGTCGACCTGTCCGATTCCATCGGCGATCAGATCGAAGAGCACCTGACTCAGGACGCCGCACACAACGTCGCCTTGATCCGCGAATACCTGCGCCGCGGGCTGGACGCCCACCCCGCACGCACCCCACTCCAGGCCCAACGCCTAATCTTGCAACGCCTGGCTTGCGACGCCGACCTGATACTCGACCTGCACTGCGACTTCGAAGCCGTCGAGCACCTGTACACGACGCCCGATGCCTGGCCACAGATCGAGCCACTGGCCCGCTACCTGGGCGCCCAGGCGAGCCTGCTGGCCACTGACTCAGGCGGCCAATCGTTCGATGAATGCTTCAGCCTGGTCTGGTGGCAGTTGCAGCAACGCTTTGGCAAGCGCTTCCCGATTCCGCTGGGCTGTTGCTCGGTCACTGTCGAATTGCGCGGCCAGGCGGATGTGAGCCATGACCTGGCCGGCAAAGACTGCCAGGCGATCCTCGACTTCCTGACCCACAACGGCGTCATCGAAGGCACCTGCGCCCCCCTTCCTCCACTGCCCCGCGCGGCCACGCCCCTGGCGGCCGTAGAGCCCGTTTCGACGCCGCTTGGCGGGTTGCTGGTGTACCACGCGCGCCCAGGCCAGCACCTGCAAGCCGACCAGTTGATCGCCGAAGTCATCGACCCGCTCAACGACCGGGTGACTGCGGTGCGCAACAGCCAACCCGGCCTGCTGTACGCCCGTAGCGTGCGCCGCATGGCGACGGCAGGCATGGTCATCGCCCATGTGGCGGGCGAGCAGGTGTGCCGCAGCGGCTACCTGCTGGGGAACTGATCCGGTAAAACCAATGCCCCTGGCGGGCGGTCAGTAGAAGCACAGCCTTCGAAGGATCACCCGCCCCATGGCCGCCTCCACCGACCTCGCCAACGCCTGGTTCGCCCTGCGCGGCTGGAAACCCTTCGCCTTTCAGCGCCGTGTCTGGGCGGCCGTCGAACGCGGCGAGTCCGGGCTGTTGCACGCCAGTACCGGCGCCGGCAAAACCTACGCCGTCTGGCTGGCAGCCCTGCGCGCGTTCGCCGTTGCCAGCTCAGCCCGCCAGCCGGCCCCCTTGCAGGTGCTGTGGGTGACGCCCATGCGCGCCTTGGCCGCCGACACCGCGCGTGCCTTGCAAGCGCCGCTCGATGAGCTGGGCCTGAACTGGAGCGTGGGCGTGCGCAGTGGCGACACTGGCAGCGCCGAACGCGCGCGACAGGCCCGGCGCCTGCCCAGCGTGTTGATTACTACCCCCGAGAGCCTGACCCTGCTGCTGACCCGGGCACAGGCCCGTGACGACTTCGCCAACCTGCGCCTGGTGGTGGTGGATGAATGGCATGAGCTGCTGGGTAACAAGCGTGGCGTGCAATTGCAACTGGCCCTGGCACGCCTGCGCCACTGGCACCCGCCGCTGCTGACCTGGGGCCTCTCGGCCACCCTCGGCAACCTGCAGCACGCACGCGACGTGCTGTTGCCAGGCGATGGGTTGCTGGTGCAAGGCCGGCAAGACAAGCAACTGCAGGTCGATACCCTGCTGCCCGACGCGATCGAGCGGTTCCCCTGGGCAGGGCACATGGGCTTGAAGATGCTCGATCAGGTCAGCCGGGAGCTCGACAGCAGCGCCAGCAGCCTGGTCTTCACCAACACCCGCGCCCAGGCCGAACTGTGGTACCAGGCGCTGCTCGAGGCACGCCCCGACTGGGCCGGCCTGATCGCCCTGCACCACGCTTCGTTGTCCCGCGACACCCGCGACTGGGTCGAGCGAAACTTGAAGCAAGGTACGCTTAAAGCCGTCATCTGCACCTCCAGCCTGGACCTGGGCGTGGATTTCCTGCCCGTGGAGCGGGTGCTGCAGATCGGCTCGGCCAAAGGCATCGCCCGCCTGATGCAGCGCGCCGGTCGCTCTGGGCACGCACCGGGGCGCCCCTCGCGGGTTACCTTGGTGCCCACCCACAGCCTGGAATTGGTGGAGGCCGCTGCGGCCCGGCATGCCCTGCTCGCCGGGCAGATCGAGGCCCGCCGCTCACCACAGCTGTGTATGGATGTGCTGGTGCAACACCTGGTCAGCATGGCCTTGGGCAGTGGCTTTCGCCCCGAGCAGTTGCTGGCCGAGGTACGCAGCACCTGGGCCTTCCGCGCGTTGCGCGACAGCCAGTGGCAGTGGGCGCTGGACTTCGTCTGCCACGGCGGCAACTCGCTCAGCGCCTACCCTGACTACCAACGTGTCGAACCCCACGCCGACGGGGTCTGGCGGGTTGCCAGCGAGCGCCTGGCACGGCGCCACCGCATGGGCATCGGCACCATCGTCAGCGAGGCCAGCCTGCAGCTCAAGTACTGGAGCAAAGGCGGCGGTGGCAAGTCGCTGGGCAGTGTCGAGGAAGCGTTCATCGCCCGCCTGCGGCCCGGTGATAGCCTGGTCTTCGCAGGGCGCGTGCTGGAACTGGTGCGCGTCGAGAACATGACCGCCTACGTCCGCCGCAGCACCTCGCGCAAGGCCGCTGTGGCCCGCTGGAATGGCGGGCGCATGCCGCTGTCCAGCGAACTGGCCGATGCCCTGGTCGAACAACTCGATGCCGCCGCCCACCAGCGTTACGAAGGCCCGGAAATGCGCGCCGTGCGCCCATTGCTGGCCTTGCAGGCAAGCTGGTCTGCACTGCCGACTACCCGCACGCTGCTGGCCGAAACGTTAAAATCTCGCCAAGGCTCGCACCTTTTTCTGTACCCGTTCGCCGGGCGCATGGCCAACCTCGGCTTGGCCAACCTGATTGCCTGGCGGGTCAGCCAGGTGCAACCGCTTTCGGTCTCAATTGCGGTCAGTGACTATGGCTTTGAGTTGCTCAGCCCAAGCGCCGTGGACTGGGCCAGGCATTTGCCCAGCGCGCTCTCGACCGAGCACCTGCTGGAGGATGTACTGGCCAGCCTGAATGCAGGCGAGATGGCGCTAAGGCGCTTTCGCGAGATCGCCCAGATCGCCGGCCTGGTGTTTGGCGGCTACCCGGCGGCGCAAAAGAGCACCCGGCAGATCCAGGCGTCGAGCGGGCTGTTCTACGAGGTGTTTCGCAAGCACGATGCCGACAACCTGCTGCTGGGCCAGGCACGGGACGAAGTATTGCGCGAAGAACTGGAAATCGAGCGGTTGCACCGGCAGTTGGCGAAGCTGGGCCAACTGCAGCTGGACCTGCGTGAATTACGCCGCCCAGGGCCACTGGCCTTTACCCTGCTGGTGGAAGGCATGCGCGAAACCTTGAGCACAGAAAAACTCGCAGACCGCATTGCGCGGATGGTGGCAGACCTGGAAAAAGTGGCGGGTAACAACGCATGAATGATCACCTGGCCATCGAGCACTGCGGCGAAACCCTGTGGTTACTGCCGGACAAAGCGCTGTACTGGCCTGCCCGCCGGGCCCTGCTGGTAGCGGATGTGCATATTGGCAAAGCTGCCAGCTATCGCGCCCTGCATCAGCCCGTGCCGCGGGGCACAACCGAGGCCACCTTGGCGCGCCTAGACCAACTGCTGACAAGCCATGAGTGCCAGATGCTGATCATTTTGGGCGATTTCCTGCATGCCAAAACCGCGCGCGCACCGGCAACGCTGGCCAAGCTGCAAACATGGCGGGAACGGCATGCCGGACTGCGCATCGTGCTGGTGCTTGGCAACCATGATCGCCACGCGGGCGACCCACCGCATTCGCTGGACATCGAGGTGGTCGAAGAACCATGGCTATTGGCACCTTTCGCCTTGCAGCACGAGCCTGTCGCTCACCCTCAGCACCCGGTGCTGGCGGGCCACGTCCACCCGGTGTTCGTGTTGCAAGGGCGGGCCAGACAACGTCTGCGCCTGCCCTGCTTCCTGATGGGTGACGCGATCAGCTTGCTACCGGCCTTCGGTGAATTCACCGGTGGCTGGCGCGTGCAACCCGACGCCGAAAACCGCGTGTTTCTGGCCGGCGCCGGGCGGGTATGGGCGCTCTAAAGCAGCGCCCACTCAGGCGACGGGCGCGGGAGGTGGTTCGTCGGGCAAGGTCGGCTCACCGGGCTCCATGGGCTGCGTTTCACCCGGCTGCGGCGGTTGTGGGGTATCGGGATCAGGCTGGTGAGGCACGCCGCCTGCCTGCATTGGCAGCGGATGCGCCAGCAGTGACCATGGCAACATACCGACCTGGTTAGGCTGCAGGCCAGCCAGCTTGGCACTGATTGCGGGATGGAGTTTCATTGGCAGCTCCTGACGAGAGCCGACACGCATCGTGCACATCGGCAAGTTACTCGTTGGAGTACCAAATGCGCGGGGAATTCCCCGCGCTCGTCGGCTCAGGTGCGTGGCAGGGTGACGCCGCGCTGGCCCTGGTACTTGCCGCCTCGGTCCTTGTAGGACACTTCGCACTCTTCGTCGGACTCGAGGAAAAGCATCTGCGCCACACCCTCGTTGGCATAGATTTTTGCCGGCAAGGTGGTGGTGTTGGAGAATTCCAGGGTCACGTGGCCTTCCCACTCGGGTTCAAGCGGGGTGACGTTGACGATGATGCCGCAGCGCGCATAGGTGCTTTTGCCCAGGCAAATGGTCAGCACGTTGCGTGGAATGCGGAAATACTCCACGGTGCGGGCCAGGGCGAAGGAGTTTGGCGGGATGATGCAGACGTCGCTCTTGACGTCGACGAAGCTGCCGGCGTCGAAGTTTTTCGGGTCGACGGTGGCCGAGTTGATGTTGGTGAACACCTTGAATTCGTCGGCGCAACGTACGTCGTAGCCGTAGCTGGAGACGCCGAAAGAGATGACACGGCTGTCGTGCTCGCCGCGCACCTGGCGCTCGACGAACGGTTCGATCATGCCGTGTTCCTGCGCCATGCGGCGAATCCACTTGTCCGATTTGATGCTCATGGCGGGGGTGTCCTGAAGAGTTGCGAGGTGAAAATCGTGAGGCGCATCTTACCGGTCCCAGCGCCCTCTTCAAAGTTCCATCCTGCATTCTTGCTACAATCCCCGCCAGGCGGGGCCTACAGCTGCCACCGATCTGAATTTCAGTAAAGCGGCCTCTGGCCATTGGCAGGTTGCGGAAAGTGGGTTAAGGTGACGCCACTGTGCTGCACGTGACACCGAGAATCTCTAGTTTGACGCACGATCCTGATCGGCCCATATCTGAATTTTCTGCTCTCTTTGCACTCAGTCCCGGGCAGGGTTTTTCCTGACCGTAATCAACTTTGTCCAAGGAGACAGAAACATGTCCAATCGCCAAAACGGTGTTGTTAAGTGGTTCAACGACGAGAAAGGCTACGGCTTCATCACCCCTCAGTCGGGTGACGACCTGTTCGTGCACTTCAAAGCCATCCAAGCTGACGGCTTCAAAACCCTGAAAGAAGGCCAGGCTGTTACTTTCGTCGCTACCCGCGGCCAGAAAGGCATGCAGGCTGAAGAAGTTCAGATCGCCTAAGTCGATCTCAGCTTTCTAGCTTTCAAAAAAACCCGCCTTCTGGCGGGTTTTTTTATGCCTGGCTGAAACCGGTGCTGGCTTCTTCACGGGGAAACCCGCTCCTACAGGCCTGAGGTGTACCTGTAGGAGGGGGTTTCTCAGGTCAATCCTCGCTGATGGTGATGCTCGGCATCGCCGGCGCTGCGGCTTCCTGCAGCACGATCCGCGCACCGACCTGGCGGGCCAGCTCCTGATACACCATGGCGATCTGGCTTTCCGGCTCGGCAATTGCCGTCGGCTTGCCACTGTCGGCCTGTTCGCGGATCAGCATCGACAACGGCAGCGAGGCCAGCAGGTCGACACCGTACTGGGCTGCCAGCTTCTCACCGCCGCCTTCGCCGAACAGGTGCTCGGCATGGCCGCAGTTGGAGCAGATGTGCACGGCCATGTTCTCGACCACGCCCAGCACCGGGATATTGACCTTGCGGAACATCTCCACGCCCTTCTTGGCGTCCAGCAGGGCGAGGTCCTGCGGGGTGGTGACGATCACCGAGCCCGCCACCGGCACTTTCTGCGCCAGGGTCAGCTGAATGTCGCCGGTGCCTGGCGGCATGTCGATGACCAGGTAATCAAGGTCATCCCAGGCGGTCTGGGTCACCAACTGCAACAGCGCACCCGACACCATCGGGCCACGCCACACCATTGGCGTGTTGTCGTCGGTGAGAAACGCCATGGACATGACTTCTACACCGTGCGCCTTGATCGGCACGAACCACTTCTGATCGCGAATCTGTGGCCGGGTGCCTTCTGCGATGCCGAACATCACGCCCTGGCTAGGGCCATAGATATCCGCGTCGAGAATGCCGACCCGGGCGCCTTCACGGGCCAGGGCCAAAGCCAGGTTGGCAGCAGTGGTCGACTTGCCGACGCCCCCCTTGCCCGAGGCCACGGCGATGATGTTCTTGACGTTGGCCATGGCCGGCACCTGGGCCTGGGCCTTGTGCGCTGCGACCACGCAGTCGATCGACACCTGGGCGCTGCTGACGCCGTCAAGGTTGCCGATCGCGGTCTGCAGCACCTGGGCCCAACCGTTCTTGAACAACCCAGCGGCATACCCCAGTTGCAACTGCACACTGACCTGCCCGCCCTGTATATCCACGGCGCGCACGCAGCCGGCGCTGACCGGATCCTGGTTCAGGTAGGGGTCGGTGTACTGGCGAAGCACGCCTTCGACGGCGGCACGGGTGACGGCACTCATGGAGACTCCCATTGGCAAACTGAATGTAAAACAGGCGCCTATCCTAACCCGTCAATCGTCAGCAGGTGCGTCTGTGGGGTGAAATATCTTCGCCAGCCCTTTATAGTGGCCGATCACCCTCATTTTTACCCCGTAGCCAGATAAGTAGCCGAGCCACCATGTCCGAGCCACGTCAGATTCTCGTCACCAGCGCCCTGCCCTATGCCAATGGATCGATCCACCTTGGCCATATGCTCGAGTACATCCAGACAGACATGTGGGTCCGCTTCCAGAAACTACGCGGCAACCAGTGCATTTATGTCTGCGCCGATGACGCCCACGGTTCGGCCATCATGCTGCGCGCCGAGAAGGAAGGAATCACCCCCGAGCAGTTGATTGCCAATGTCCAGGCCGAGCACAGCGGCGACTTTGCTGACTTCCTGGTGGATTTCGACAACTTCCACTCGACCCACAGCGAAGAAAACCGCGAGCTGTCCAGCCTGATCTACACGCGCCTGCGTGACGCCGGCCACATTGCCACCCGTTCGGTGACCCAGTACTTCGACCCCGAAAAGGGCATGTTCCTGGCCGACCGCTTCATCAAGGGCACCTGCCCCAAGTGCGCGGCCGAAGACCAGTACGGCGACAACTGCGAGAAGTGCGGCGCAACCTACGCCCCGACCGAGTTGAAGAACCCCAAGTCGGCCATCTCCGGTGCCACCCCGGTACTGCGTGATTCCCAGCACTTCTTCTTCAAGCTGCCTGATTTCCAGGCCATGCTGCAGCAGTGGACCCGTAGCGGCACCTTGCAGGATGCCGTCGCCAACAAGCTCGCCGAATGGCTGGACTCGGGCCTGCAAGAGTGGGACATCTCCCGCGATGCGCCGTATTTCGGCTTCGAGATCCCGGGCGAGCCGGGCAAATATTTCTACGTCTGGCTGGACGCGCCAATCGGCTACATGGCCAGCTTCAAGAACCTCTGCGCGCGCCGCCCAGAGCTGGATTTCGATGCTTTCTGGAAGGAAGACTCCAGCGCCGAGCTGTACCACTTCATCGGCAAGGACATCGTCAACTTCCACGCCCTGTTCTGGCCAGCCATGCTCGAAGGCGCGGGCTTCCGCAAGCCAACTGCGGTCAACGTGCACGGCTACCTGACCGTCAACGGCGCCAAGATGTCCAAGTCGCGCGGCACCTTCATCAAGGCCCGTACCTACCTGGATCACCTGCAGCCGGAATACCTGCGTTACTACTACGCGGCCAAGCTGGGCCGTGGCGTCGATGACCTGGACCTGAACCTGGAAGACTTCGTGCAGAAGGTCAACTCCGACCTGGTCGGCAAGGTGGTCAACATCGCCAGCCGTTGCGCAGGCTTCATTCACAAAGGCAACGACGGCGTGATGGTAGCCGGTGATGCCGCACCCGAGCTGACCGAAGCCTTCCTGGCAGCTGCGCCGTCCATCGCCGAAGCCTATGAGAGCCGTGACTTCGCCCGCGCGATGCGTGAAATCATGGCCCTGGCCGACCGCGCCAACGCCTGGATCGCCGACAAAGCGCCCTGGTCGTTGGCCAAGCAGGAAGGCAAGCAGGACGAAGTCCAGGCCATTTGCGCCCAAGGCATCAACCTGTTCCGCCAGTTGGTGATCTTCCTCAAGCCGGTACTGCCGGTGCTGGCTGCCGACGCCGAGGCCTTCCTCAATGTCGCGCCGCTGACCTGGAACGACCACCAGTCGCGCCTGGAAAACCACAGCCTGAATGCCTTCAAGGCACTGATGAGCCGTATCGAACCCGCCAAGGTCGAAGCCATGGTCGCTGCCAGCAAAGAAGACCTGCTGGCCGCCGAAGCCCAGGCGCCGGCAGGCAATGGCGAACTGGCCAAGGACCCGCTGTCGGCGGAAATCGAATTCGATACCTTTGCCGCCGTCGACCTGCGCGTGGCCCTGATCGTCAAGGCGGAGGCCGTACCCGGTGCCGACAAGCTGCTGCAACTGACGCTGGACATCGGTGACGAACGCCGCAACGTGTTCTCCGGCATCAAGTCGGCCTACCCCGACCCGTCCAAGCTGGAAGGCCGCCTGACCATGATGGTCGCCAACCTCAAGCCTCGGAAAATGCGCTTTGGCGTGTCGGAAGGCATGGTCATGGCTGCCGGCCCTGGCGGTGAAGAAATCTACCTGCTCAGCCCGGACAGTGGCGCCAAGCCAGGCCAACGCATCAAGTAAGCCCCCAGCCCCGGCCTCTGTGCCGGGGCTGTTCTATCACCCGCTGAATGCCGGACAATCGACACGATTCCCGGCTATCGTCATGTCATGAGTGACTACCTTCTGGTCCTGATCAGCGCCACCCTGATCAATCACCTGTGCCTGCAGCAACAGCCAATATCGTGGCTGCGCGTGCATGTGCTCGGCCTGGCCTGCGCCTTGTCCGTGGCACTCGCCATGATCGGCGCTCACCTGCTCAGGTGGCTGGTGCTCGACCCTTGGCAGCTCCACGACCTGAGCCTGTTCCTGTTGCTGCCCTGGTTGGCATTGCTGGCCTACGGCGTGCCATCGGCGCTGGCCAGGCTACGCGCCGACTGGCCCGTGGCAGACCTGCCTGCAGTGCTGCTGAGCAACGTCGCCGTGCTGGGGTTGGCCCTGGAGGAGACAAGCGCTGGCACGGCCTGGCTCGCGACGCTGAGCAAAGGTCTGCTGGCCGGCGTGGGCTTGTGGCTTGCGCTGGCCCTGTTCGCGGACCTGCGCCAGCGCAGCGCCCATGCCGACATACCTGTTGCCCTGCGTGGCCTGCCAGTCGAATTGCTCGGTGCGGGCATCATGGCCTTGGCATTTTCCGGTTTCAACGGACTTTTTGCGCAATGACCCCGACCAAGGCAAAGCCTGACCCACGCCTGCGTACCAGCATGGGCCTGGTGCTACTGGCCTGTGCCCCCGGTTTGCTAGCACTGCTGTGGGTGCAGGGCTGGGGGCTGCTGTGCAACCTGCTGCTGTGTGCCAGTGCAGCGTTGCTCTGCGAAGCGCTGCTATTGGCCCTGCGCGGCCAACCTGTAGGTGCGACGCTGAGCGACGGCAGTGCGCTGGTCACTGCGGTGCTGCTGGCGGCCGCCCTTCCTGCGCTGGCCCCTTGGTGGCTGCCCATGGTCGCTGCTGGGGTGGCGATCGGGGTTGGCAAACAGGCCTTCGGCGGTGTCGGCCGCAACCTGTTCAACCCAGCCATGGTGGGCTACGCCTTCGTACTGCTGAGTTTCCCGTTACAGATGAACCATTGGCCAGGGCACGCGCCTGGGTTGTTCGAGAGCCTGCAACAGGTAGTGGGCGGCGGCGAGCACATTGATGCCTGGGCACAACCGACAATACTCGACGGCCTGCGCCACAACCGCAGCCTGACCATCGATGAACTGTTCGCCAGCCACCCCGGGTTCGGCAGCATCGGTGGGCGCGGCAGCGAATGGGTCAACTTGGCGTTTCTGCTGGGCGGGTTGTTTCTGCTCCAGCGCAAAGTGTTCAGCTGGCACGCGCCAGTGGGTTTGCTGGCTGGCCTGTTGTTGTTCAGCCTGCTGGGCTGGAACGGCTCAGGCTCCGATTCCAACGGTTCGCCCTTGCTGCACCTGTTCTCTGGGTCGACCATGCTGGCGGCTTTTTTCATTGCCACCGAGCCTGTCTCCAGCCCCAAAAGCGAGTGGCCCAAGCTGCTGTTCGGCTTTGGCACAGGCCTGCTGATCTACCTGATCCGTACCTGGGGCAGTTACCCCGATGGCACGGCGTTCGCCATCCTGCTGATGAACCTCATGGTCCCCAGCCTTGAACGGCTGGCCTTGCGCCGCCAAGAGGCTGCCCGATGAAGCGCATCGCGCAGGCGGCAGTGTTGCTCGCGACAGCGGCGTTGGCCTTGTCGACGACGCTGATCTGGCGCACATGGACCACGCCCACTATCGGCGAAGCGGAAAAACAGCTGCAGAGCCGCCAGCGGCTGGCAGTGCTCCCCGAGGCCAGTTACGACAATCACCCATTGGATACCCCCCTGCCAACGCCCGACGCACAACTTGCGCACAGCCGCATCGTGTCGGCCTATCGGGCAACGCTGGCGGGCACACCTGCAGCGGTCGTACTGATCACCCAGGCCCAGGGCTATGCTGGGCCGATCGTCTTGACCATCGCCATCACGCCTGACGGGCGCCTGCTGGGCAGCCAGGTGGTCGAGCAGCAGGAAAGCCCCGGGCTCGGCGGGCGCCTTGCCGACCCGCAGGTGCACTGGCTGACGCAGTTTGCCAATCGCAGCCTGGGTGATCACTGGGCACTGAAGCGTGACCAAGGCGACTTCGACCAATTGGCAGGCGCAACAGTCACCTCGCGGGCAGTGATCGAGGCGCTGCAAGATGCCCTGCGCTACTTCGATGAGCATCGTCACGCACTCCTTGAGGGCTTCCCCCATGAATAGGGACTACGTGCTGGTCGCCGCCCTCGCCCCGCTGTTAGGGACGACGCAAACGCTGCCCATGGCGGCTGTCATGGGCGGGTGCGCGGTGTTGATGGTTGGCCTGCATCAAGCCTTGCTGATGCCATTGCGCAACCGCCTGCATGGGGCGGCCTACGTGCTGGCAAGCTTGCTGATACTCGCTGGCCTGGCCAGTTGCCTGCAATTGGCCCTGCGTGCCTGGCTGCTGCCCATGGCGCTGCTCTTGGGCCCGTACCCCGCCCTGTTGTGCCTGACGTGCCTGGCAATGGACCGGCTGCTGCCGGAAGCAGGTCGATGGCGCTCATTGCTACTGCACCTGGGTGGCCTGCTGGCTGCATACCTTGTGCTCGGCGCCTGTCGCCAAGGGCTGGGCGTGCAACTTGCCAACCTCGCCCCGGGCGCACTGCTACTGCTCGGACTGCTGTTGGCCCTGTACAATCACCTGCGTCCGGGCCCTGCCCACCCACGTCGTCAAGGAAAGCCCTGAGTCCATGAATGCCGCAAAACGCCTGGAGATCTTTCGCAGGCTGCACGAAGACAACCCTGACCCGAAAACGGAACTGGCCTACACCACGCCATTTGAGTTGCTTGTCGCCGTGACCCTTTCAGCGCAATCCACCGACGTAGGCGTCAACAAGGCCACCGCCCGGCTGTTCCCGGTCGCCAATACCCCGGAGGCCATCTACGCCCTGGGCGTCGAAGGGCTGAGCGAATACATCAAGACCATCGGGCTCTACAACAGCAAAGCCAAGAATGTGATCGAAGCCTGCCGGCTTTTGATCGAGCGCCATGGCAGCCAGGTGCCTGAAACCCGCGAAGCGCTGGAAGCACTGCCCGGTGTGGGCCGCAAAACGGCCAACGTGGTCCTCAACACGGCGTTCCGGCAGCCGACCATGGCGGTAGACACGCATATTTTCCGGGTCAGTAACCGCACCGGTATCGCACCCGGTAAAACCGTGCTGGAAGTCGAGAAGAAGCTGATCAAGTTCGTACCCAAGCCCTACCTGCTCGATGCCCACCACTGGCTCATCCTTCATGGGCGCTATGTATGCCAGGCGCGAAAGCCCCGCTGTGGGAGCTGCCGAATCGAAGACCTGTGCGAATACAAGCACAAGACGTCTGACGATTGAGCCGATAGTTAAAAACCACCCTGGGCGATTGAAAAAATCTTTTTTACCAGCGTCAGCTTTCTGGTTATAAGGACGGCCAACGGCCCCTTGGCTTGGAGCGACTCATGAGTGCTGATAAAGACGACCTGTCAATCGAAGATGATTTTGTTGCCGCAGATGATGAAGCGGAGCCCCAGGTAGAGACTGCAAAGACCAACCTCAGTAAACGTCGCACCATCGACAACCTGCTGGAAGAGCGACGCCTGCAGAAGCAACTGGCCGATTTCGACTACGACTTATAGACCCTTGCAAAGCCTCCCAGCGGGAGGCTTTGCAGCGCAGCGGTCAGTTCAACCCGTGGCGCTGTGCCAGCTCGATCAGGTCTACCAGCGACCGGGCGTTGAGCTTGAGCAGCAAACGGGACTTGTAGGTGCTGACAGTCTTGTTGCTGAGGAACATGCTGTCGGCAATTTCCTTATTCGAGCGCCCGCGCGACAGCTGCTGCAAGACGGTCATCTCCCGGGCCGAGAGACGGTTGACCATGTCCGTCTCGCTGCCACCACTGCCCCTGCCTCGCGAGGCATGCAAGGCCTGATTAGGGAAATAGCTGTAGCCTGACAACACCGCCTTGATGGCGCTTAGCAGCTCGGTCAGCTCCTGCTGCTTGCACACATAACCCGCCGCACCCGCCTGCATGCAACGCATCGAGAAGTTCCCAGGTACCTGGGAGGTGAGCACCAGCACCTTGCTGCTGGGGCTGAATGCCGCCATGCGGGCGATGACCTCAAGGCCATCGAGCTTGGGAATCCCGATATCCAGCACCACGATATCCGGCAGGTGCTCACGCGTCAGTTGCAAGGCAGCCACGCCGTTATCGGTTTCCGCAACGACGTCATACCCATGCCGCTCCATCAGCATGCGCACGGCCAGGCGTATGACCGGATGGTCATCCACGATAAGGACTTTATTCATGTGATATCCATTCATTCATTATTTTTGCTGTGGCACGCCACGATAACCGACAGAACGCTTAATGGCGCGGCGATTTGTCAATGAAACTCATGAATAGACGAGCCCTACAACACTTACAGAAATTTCCTACACAAAACCCTGCAGCACGCTAATCGTGAGTATTCATGTCTCGCAAGAAACGTAGCACTGACCCAATCGACTGAACCAGTTGAAAACAAACTTCCGCGCGACGAATACTCCACTTTAAATGCGCGAAAAAATCAGACACCCGCTGTTACGCCAGCAAGGCACAGTCGGGAAACACTACAGCCTTTAGTTGAGCATAACAGTACGGTAATGATGAGCAAAACCGCAGGAGACAGCCATCATGCCCGACGTACAACCTGTCGCCCCGCTGACGATCATTGCTATCTTCGCGGGGATCATCGAAGCATCCGCCCTTGCAACGCTGCCGTTTCTCAGCGAATCCAGCCAGAGTCTCTATACCTGGTTTCTGGTCGGCTTTCCGTTTTTCCTTACAGCACTGTTCTTTCTAACCCTGAACTTCAATTACAAGTCGTTCTATAACCCTGCCATAAAAAAAGTAAAAACCGACCACCCAGAAACTGAATCGCCTGAACCTGTGACCGTTATCTTTACTGGCCCCGATGCACAACAAAGGCTGGAACAGCATATCCTCGTGGCACTCGCACACGCGCCTGAATCAACACGCACGTGGCAATTCCTTAATCTGGACAAGCGCCAATGCGCACGCCTGTCTATCAGTGCGCTCCAAGAGGACGTCGTCAATCACAGGGGTTGAGGCCAGTTGCATGACGCCGCAAAAAAAAACCCCGGCCTGAGCCGGGGTTCGTGCAACGCTTGCCAGTACTTAGAGCAGCGAACGGCCCTTGTTGGCGGCAATGCGCATGCGCAGTGCATTGAGCTTGATGAAGCCCGCAGCGTCGGCCTGGTTGTAGGCGCCGCCGTCTTCTTCGAAGGTCGCGATGTTGGCATCGAACAGCGAGTCGTCCGACTTGCGGCCGACAACGGTGACATTGCCCTTGTACAGCTTCAGGCGTACCACGCCGTTCACGTTGACCTGCGAAGCGTCGATCATCTGCTGCAGCATCACGCGCTCCGGGCTCCACCAGTAACCGGTGTAGATCAGGCTGGCATACTTCGGCATCAGCTCATCTTTCAGGTGAGCGACTTCGCGGTCCAGGGTGATCGACTCGATCGCACGGTGGGCGCGCAGCATGATGGTGCCGCCAGGGGTCTCGTAGCAGCCACGCGACTTCATGCCGACGTAACGGTTCTCGACGATGTCCAGACGGCCGATGCCGTTGGCACCACCGATGCGGTTCAGGTCAGCCAGGACGGTAGCCGGAGACTTCTCGACACCATCGATGGCAACGATGTCACCGTTGCGGTAGGTCAGTTCGATGTAGGTAGCCTGGTCCGGGGCGTTCTCCGGGGAGACGCTCCAGCGCCACATGTCTTCCTCGTGCTCGGTCCAGGTATCTTCCAGGACACCGCCTTCGTAGGAGATGTGCAGCAGGTTGGCGTCCATCGAGTACGGCGATTTCTTCTTGCCATGACGCTCGATCGGGATGCCGTGCTTCTCGGCGTAGTCCATCAGCTTCTCGCGGGACAGCAGGTCCCACTCACGCCATGGGGCGATGACCTTGACGCCCGGCTTGAGCGCGTAGGCACCCAGCTCGAAACGCACCTGGTCGTTGCCTTTGCCGGTCGCGCCATGGGAAATGGCGTCGGCGCCGGTTTCGTTGGCGATTTCGATCAGGCGCTTGGCGATCAGCGGACGGGCGATGGAGGTACCCAGCAGGTACTCGCCTTCGTAGACGGTGTTGGCGCGGAACATCGGGAACACGAAGTCACGCACAAATTCTTCGCGCAGGTCGTCGATGTAGATCTCTTTCACACCCATTGCCTGTGCCTTGGCACGGGCCGGCTCGACCTCTTCGCCCTGACCCAGGTCAGCGGTGAAGGTCACCACTTCGCAGTTGTAGGTATCCTGCAGCCACTTGAGAATCACCGAAGTATCAAGGCCGCCGGAATACGCCAGTACGACCTTATTTACGTCCGCCATGCCATCACTCCACGGGGTTGTACGGAAAGGGGTCGATTCTAACGGCGTTATGGAAAAATTTACAGTGGGGCGACAGCTTCTGACGACAAAGCGACAGTAATTGTCGAGGGCGCGACGTTGCCTGAATGGATGCTTGGGAGGTATTGCGGTCTGGGCATGCGGGGGCATGGCTTGAGAGGTGTAGCGCCTGTCAGATCGAGCGCCGCGCGGGCGGCGCTCGATCTCACAGGCGCTGAATATGCTGTGGCGAACCCCCAATGGCCCCGAAGCAATCACTTGCCATGCCCCCACGACCTCAGGGTAGCTTCGCCGCCGGCGCCACGGCAGCCGGGCTAGCTGGCGCCGGAGCAGCAGCTGGCACGGTTTGCTCAACCGGCTTCTCCACCGGTTTCTCAACCTCCGCAACCCGGCCCAGCTCGATACTCACCCGCCGATTGCGGGCCCGGTTAGCGGCATTGTTGTTCTTCGCCAATGGGTAACGCTCGCCATGGAAGCGCACGGTGATTTGAGCCTCGGGCACGCCATGGGCCTTGAAGTAGTCCGCCACGGCCATTGCCCTGCGGCGCGACAGGTCACGGTTGGTCAGGCGGTTTCCACTGTTGTCGGAGTGCCCATCGAGCTGGATGTGGTTAACCGTCGGGTCGGCTTTCATGTAATCCAGCACAACGTCCAGCCGGGACCGAGCCGAATCGTCCAGATCGATGCCGCCCCCCGGGAAGCCCACCTGCGTCTGCCTCACCTGGTCATAATTCATCGGCAGCAACTTGCTGGCACAGGCCTGGTAGTCACTGTAGGCCTTGGCGAAACTCACCGGCAGTACTCGCACCTCCATGGCCCGCCCCGCCTCACCGTTGTAGTTGCGCACCACCGTGCTGCGGCCATCGAGCAAACCATTGATCAGTCGGCCGGCCTGCCCCTGGGACGAGCTGAACAGCACGCCGCTACGCGCCATCCGCACCACACCCAGGTTGATATCACCACGCCCCGGCTGCCAAGGCGCCGCCGCGGCCAGCAACGTCGCAGACCCAGCCCCCAGCGCGTTACTGTGCGAACGCAGCTGGAACACCGGCAGCTCACCGGCCCGGCGCACGAACTCGCCACTGCCAAAACCGTCGATCGGCTGGATCAGGCGGCACTGGAACTGGTCGCCCTCGACTTGCCAGGCAATGTTCTCCATGCGCGTCTGGAAAGTCAGTGCACCGGCCGGCAGGCTGGCGAACAGGGTCAACAGGGCTAGGTAACGCTGGCGCACGGGCGGCTCCACAAATTCTGACGGCTTACCTGCAGGGTATCGGACGCCACCTGAAAAACTTGATAGCCGTGCTCGGCCCAGGGTTTTCCGGTAGCATTGGGCCTTGAGTTCGACCCGCCTGGAATCCCCAATGTCCGATCGCCTGACCCTCCTGCGTCCCGACGACTGGCACATCCATCTGCGCGATGGTGCCGTCCTGCCCCATACCGTTGGCGATGTGGCGCGTACCTTCGCCCGTGCCATCATCATGCCCAACCTCGTACCGCCGGTGCGCAATGCTGTCGAAGCTGGCGCCTACCGTGAGCGCATCCTTGCCGCGCGCCCGGCCGGCAGCCGCTTCGAACCGCTGATGGTGCTTTACCTCACCGACCGCACCAGCCCCGAGGACATCCGCGCGGCCAAGGCCAGCGGTATCGTGTACGCCGCCAAGCTGTACCCGGCCGGCGCCACGACAAACTCCGATTCAGGCGTGACCAGCATCGACAACATCTTCCCCGCTATCGAAGCGCTGGCCGACGTTGGTATGCCGCTGCTGGTGCACGGTGAAGTGACCCGCAGCGAGATCGACGTGTTCGATCGCGAGAAGCGCTTCATCGACGAGCACATGCGCCGTGTGGTCGAACGCTTCCCGACGCTCAAAGTGGTGTTCGAACACATCACCACCAGCGATGCCGCGCAGTTCGTCACCGAGGCCTCGGCCAACGTCGGTGCCACCATTACAGCCCAGCACCTGCTGTACAACCGCAACCACATGCTGGTTGGCGGCATCCGCCCGCACTTCTACTGCCTGCCGATCCTCAAGCGCAACACCCACCAGGTGGCGCTGCTGGATGCTGCCACCAGTGGCAGCCCGAAATTCTTCCTCGGCACCGACTCGGCCCCTCACGCCCGTCACGCCAAGGAAGCGGCCTGCGGTTGCGCCGGCTGCTACACCGCGTACGCGGCCATCGAGATGTACGCCGAAGCGTTCGAGCAGCGTAACGCGCTGGACAAACTCGAAGGCTTCGCCAGCTTGCACGGCCCGGCCTTCTATGGCCTGCCGGCGAACACCGACACTATCACCCTGGTCCGCGAAGAGTGGACTGCCCCTGAAAGCCTGCCGTTTGGCGAGCAGACCGTGATACCGCTGCGTGCCGGCGAGACGCTGCGCTGGCGCCTGCTGGAGGAAAACGCGTGAGCGAAGACCTCTACGAAGACGATCAGGACGGCCAGGCCGGCAGCGGCTCGCGCCACCCGATGGCTGAGCGCTTCCGTGGCTACCTGCCAGTGGTGGTGGATGTCGAGACCGGCGGCTTCAACAGCGCCACCGATGCCTTGCTGGAAATTGCCGCCGTCACCATCGGCATGGACGAGAAAGGCTTCCTGTTCCCCGAACACACCTACTTCCACCGGGTAGAGCCGTTCGAGGGGGCTAATATCGAGGCTGCCGCACTGGAGTTCACCGGCATCAAGCTGGACCACCCGCTGCGCATGGCAGTGAGTGAAGAAAGCGCGCTGACCGATATCTTCCGCGGCGTGCGCAAAGCGCTCAAGGCCAACGGCTGCAAGCGCGCAATCCTGGTCGGCCACAACAGCAGCTTCGACCTGGGCTTCCTCAATGCCGCGGTCAACCGCAACGACCTCAAGCGCAACCCCTTCCACCCGTTCTCCAGCTTCGACACCGCCACCCTGGCGGGCCTGGCGTATGGCCAGACCGTGCTGGCGCGGGCCTGCCAGAGTGCCGACATCGACTTTGACGGGCGTGAGGCGCATTCGGCGCGCTACGACACCGAGAAGACGGCCGAGCTGTTCTGCGGCATCGTCAACCGCTGGAAGGAAATGGGCGGCTGGCGCGATTTCAACGACTGAGTTGAGATATTGGGGCTGCTTTGCGGCCCCAAATGCAGGCACAAAAAAACCGGCCACGAGGGCCGGTTTTTTATGCGCTTGGCAATTACAGCTTGCCAGCGTTCTCGCTCAGGTATGCAGCAACGCCTTCTGGCGAAGCGTTCATGCCTTTGTCGCCTTTCTTCCAGTTGGCAGGGCAGACTTCGCCGTGCTCTTCGTGGAATTGCAGGGCGTCAACCAGACGCAGCAGCTCGTCCATGTTACGGCCCAGTGGCAGGTCGTTGATGATCTGCGAACGGACAACACCGTTGGTGTCGATCAGGAAGGCACCACGGAAGGCCACGCCACCTTCGGACTCGACGTCGTAGGCTTTGCAGATTTCGTGGGTCATGTCGGCAGCCAGGGTGTACTTCACCTGGCCGATGCCGCCGTTGTTGACCGGGGTGTTACGCCAGGCGTTGTGGGTGAAGTGCGAGTCGATCGAAACGCCGATCACTTCAACGTTGCGAGCCTGGAAGTCTGGGATGCGGTTGTCCAGGGCGATCAGCTCGGACGGGCAGACGAAGGTGAAGTCCAGCGGGTAGAAGAACACCAGGCCGTACTTGCCCTTGATGGCCGAGGCCAGGTTGAAGCTGTCGACGATTTCGCCAGTGCCCAGTACAGCGGGAACGGTGAAGTCGGGGGCTTGTTTACCAACGAGTACGCTCATTGTTATCTCCTGATGAGGGTGAAAAACCGTTTGCCGGGCCAGACGGGCTTGCCCGACATCCAACAAAGGCCGACCATCATACACGGCTTCTCATGACAGACCGAATCCAACCGCCGGTCGCTCAAGCACACCCCTCTCAGAAAGACTTTTGACAAGCATTCTCATTACCATTAAGCTCCAGACCATCTCAACCAGCGATGGTCCGACTTTATGTATGTGTGTCTTTGTGTCGGCGTGACCGACGGACAGATCCGCGATGCGATCTATGACGGATGCTGCAGCTACAAGGAAGTTCGAGCCGCGACCAACGTCGCCAGCCAATGCGGTAAATGTGCCTGCCTTGCCAAGCAAGTGGTCCGCGAGACCTTGACCGATCTTCAGGTCAGCCAGGCTGCCCTGCCCTATCCGGTAGAATTTACCGCCGCTTGAAACCCCCTATTTTGAAGAACCGGACCTAGCGTCCGGTTTTTTTATGCCCGCAATTCAATAACTTAGCACTCCAACGCGCTTCACAAACATTCTTATTCCTATTCATTTTCACTTATTATTCAATAACTTAGGTTTGACAGCCCTAAGTATCAGGCTCAAACTTCTCTGTATTGGCACACTTCTACAGGGCAGGAACCCGTCATGAAAGGCGACGTAAGCGTCATCCAGCATCTCAACAAGATCCTCGGAAACGAGCTGGTCGCGATCAACCAGTACTTCCTGCACGCACGCATGTACGAAGATTGGGGCCTGAACAAACTCGGCAAGCACGAGTACAAGGAATCCATCGACGAGATGAAGCACGCTGACAAACTGATCAAGCGTATTCTCTTCCTCGAAGGCATCCCGAACGTCCAGGACCTGGGCAAGCTGCTGATCGGCGAGCACACCAAAGAAATGCTCGAGTGCGACCTGAAGATCGAACAGAAAGGCCTGATCGACCTGAAAGCCGCCATCGCTCACTGTGAAACCGTTGGCGACTTCGGTTCGCGTGAAATGCTCGAAGACATCCTCGAGTCCGAGGAAGAGCACATCGATTGGCTGGAAACCCAGCTGAGCCTGATCGACAAGATCAGCATCGAGAACTACCTGCAGTCGCAGATGGGCGAAGAGTAAAATCCGGCCCATAAAAAAACCCGCCATGAGCGGGTTTTTTTATGGGCGTTCGAGGATCAGGCTTCAGAAGCCTTCGCCTTGGCAGCAGCATCCTTGATCAGGGTTTGCAGCTCACCGTTTTCAAACATTTCCAGCATGATGTCGCTACCGCCGACCAGCTCGCCTGCTACCCACAGTTGCGGGAATGTTGGCCAGTTGGCGTACTTGGGCAGGTTGGCGCGGATTTCCGGGTTCTGCAGGATGTCGACGTAGGCGAACTTCTCGCCACAACCCATCACAGCTTGCGATGCCTTGGCCGAGAACCCGCACTGCGGGGCATTCGGCGAGCCTTTCATGTAAAGCAGAATGGTGTTGTTGGCAATCTGCTCTTTGATCGTTTCGATGATATCCATGGAACACCTCGTCTGAACTTTCCGACTCGATGGTCGGCACGGTGACGCATTGTATCGGAAAGCCGAGCGGTATGCTCGGCCTTGCCGTTGCTCAGGCGGCCTCGACGTGCACAGGCACGCCATTGAGGGCGGCATTGCCCGACACCTGATCGCGCAAGCGCTCATCGGTGAGGTCATTGGCACTGACCCCGGGTTGCCCCTGGGCGACCTGCAGGTGCACGCCCTGGCGCCCATGGCCGTAGCCGTGTGGCAGGCTGACCACGCCCGGCATCATGTCGGTACACGCCTGCACTTCAACCTCAAGGGTGCCGGTACGCGAACGTATGCGCACGCGCTGGCCATCCTGCAGTTGCCGTTGCAGCAGGTCATCAGGGTGCATTAACAGCTGGTGGCGCGGCTTGCCTTTGACCAGCCGGTGGAAGTTGTGCATCCACGAGTTGTTGCTGCGCACGTGGCGGCGGCCAATCAACAACAACGCCCCAGCGGCCAACGGTGCCTGTCGGGCAACCCTGGTCAAGTCGTCGAGCAGCACCTGAGGGGCCGCCTCGATGGCCTTGCTGGCGGTGCGCAGGCGCGCTTGCAGATTGGCGCCTAGCGGCCCCAGATCGAGCCCATGGGGGTGTCGATCCAGTGTTTCGATCGAGAGCTTCCAGGCCGATTCATCACCATAGCGCCCCTTGCGCAAAGCCCAATCGATCATCTGCGCCGGGGGCAGGGTCGGCTTGAGCTCCAATGCCGCACGCTCGGCAAAGGCCTTGGCCAGGCCGACAAAGATCTCCCAATCGTGCAACGCGCCTTCTGGCTTGGCGAGGATCGCGCGGTTGAAGCGTGTCACGTTGCGTACCGCCAGCAAGTTGAAGGTGCTGTCGTAGTGGTCGTTCTCCAGCGCCGACGTGGAAGGGAGGATCAAATCGGCATGGCGGGTGCTCTCGTTGATGTAAAGGTCGATGCTGAGCATGAACTCGAGCCCCTCCAGCGCCTCGTCCAGCTGTCGACCATTGGGCGTGGACAGCACCGGGTTGCCCGCCACGGTCACCAGCGCCCGCACCTGGCCGTCACCGGGCGTGAGCATTTCTTCGGCGAGTGCAGCCACCGGCAGCTCGCCGGCGTACTCCGGCAGCCCCGAAACCCGGCTTTGCCAGGCATTGAAGTGCCCACCCGAGGTACTCGCCACCACGTCGACTGCAGGCTCGGTACACAGGGCGCCGCCCACGCGATCCAGGTTGCCGGTGACCAGGTTGATCAGTTGCACCAGCCAGTGGCACACGGTGCCGAAGGCCTGGGTCGATACGCCCATGCGGCCGTAGCAGACGGCCTTGTCGGCAGCCGCAAAATCACGCGCCAGCTGGCGAATATCGGTAGCGGCAATCCCGCACAGCGGGCTCATGGCTTCAGCGGTCAGCGGGGCAATTGCGTTGCGCACCTGATCAACACCCTTGGCCGGCACGTGAGACGCGCGGGTCAGGCCTTCGTCGAACAGGGTATTGAGCAGGCCACTGAGCAATGCTGCATCGCCGCCGGGGCGGATGAACACGTGGCGGTCAGCCATGGCCGCGGTTTCGCTGCGCCGCGGGTCCACTACCACCAGTTGACCGCCCCGGGCACGCAGGGCCTTCAGGCGCTTCTCCACATCTGGCACGGTCATGATGCTGCCATTGGATGCCAACGGGTTGCCGCCCAGAATCAACATGAAGTCGGTGTGGTCGATGTCCGGGATCGGCAACAGCAGACCGTGGCCGTACATCAGGTGGCTGGCCAGGTGTTGGGGCAACTGATCCACCGAGGTGGCCGAAAACCGGTTGCGGGTCTTCAACAAGCCGAGGAAATAGTTGCTGTGGGTCATCAGCCCGTAGTTGTGCACGCTGGGGTTGCCTTGATACACCGCCACCGCGTTGCGACCATGCGCCTGCTGGATGGCCCACAGCTTGTCGGCCGCCAGGGCGAAGGCCTCGTCCCAGCTGATCGCCTGCCAGCGTTCGCCAACCCGACGGTGCGGCTGACGGAGGCGGTCGGGGTCGTTCTGGATGTCTTGCAAGGCCACCGCCTTGGGGCAGATATGGCCACGGCTGAACGGGTCATCGGGGTCGCCCTTGATCGAGCTGATCAGCGCCCGGCCATCGTCTTCATGGCTGACTTCGATGTTCAGCCCGCAAATGGCTTCGCACAGGTGACAGGCACGGTGATGCAGGGTCTTGGTCATGGCCGCCTCTGCGTTGTCATGGGTCCGATCACGACTATGCGCCCGGCCCACGGCCCTCGCCAGCGCGCTTTGCGCTGTGAATTCCCCGACATCAGCCAAACGATTCGCGACACGCATTTGCCAAATTGCGGGCAAGCCGTGTACAACCTCTGTAGCAAATAAAAAACAGCGCACGCTCAAGGGGTAACGACACCCTTTGCAACAGAGCTGCTGTTTCCCCTCTTGGTTTCAGGCGACATTTAATTATAGTATTGCGCCTTTCCCTATTTCGTCCGCCCCGTGCGGCTTACGCCGCAGGTCACTCCCGTTGTCAAAAAAAACCATACGGTCGACCTGCATACCGTTGCAGATAAGGTAGTCAAACATGAGCGCTAGGCACTTTCTCTCCCTGCTGGACTTCACCACCGACGAATTGCTCGGGGTGATCCGCCGCGGCATCGAGCTGAAGGAGCTGCGCAAGCGAAGCGTACTGTTCGAGCCGCTGAAAAACCGCGTGCTGGGCATGATCTTCGAAAAGTCCTCGACCCGGACCCGCGTGTCGTTCGAGGCAGGCATGATCCAGCTCGGCGGCCAGGCCATCTTCCTGTCACCTCGCGACACCCAGCTGGGCCGTGGCGAGCCAATCAGCGACAGCGCCATCGTGCTGTCGAGCATGGTCGACGTGGTGATGATCCGCACCCACGCCCACAGCACCCTCACCGAGTTCGCCGCCAACTCGCGCGTACCGGTGATCAACGGCCTGTCCGATGAGTCGCACCCGTGCCAACTGCTGGCCGACATGCAGACATTCGTCGAACACCGTGGCTCGATCCAGGGCAAGACCGTGGCGTGGATCGGCGATGGCTTCAACATGTGTAACTCTTATATCGAAGCCGCCCAGCAGTTCGATTTCCAGCTGCGCATCGCCTGCCCAGAAGGCTACGACCCGGACCCACGCTTCATGGCGCTGGGCGGTGATCGCGTGCAGATCATCCGCGACCCGAAGGAAGCCGTGCGCGGCGCCCACCTGGTGACCACCGATGTCTGGACTTCCATGGGCCAGGAGGAGGAAACTGCACGCCGCCTGGCGCATTTCGCGCCTTACCAGGTCACCCGCGAACTGCTCGACCTGGCGGCACCCGACGCCCTGTTCATGCACTGCCTGCCCGCCCACCGTGGTGAGGAAATCAGCCATGACCTGCTCGACGACCCTCGTTCGGTCGCCTGGGACCAGGCTGAAAACCGCCTGCATGCACAGAAGGCCCTTCTCGAATTCCTTGTAGAACCGGCTTACCACCACGCATGAGTCAACCCCTACTGCTCAACCTGCGCAACCTCGCCTGCGGCTACGGCGACCAGCGCATCGTCCAGAACCTCAACCTGCACCTGAACGCAGGCGACATTGGTTGCCTGCTGGGTTCATCCGGTTGCGGCAAGACCACCACCCTGCGCGCCATCGCCGGTTTCGAGCCTATCCATGAAGGCGAGATCCAACTGGCGGGCGAGGTCATTTCCCGTGCCGGCTTCACCCTGGCTCCGGAAAAACGCCGCATCGGCATGGTGTTTCAGGACTACGCCCTGTTCCCGCACCTGACCGTGGCCCAGAACATCGCCTTCGGCATCGCCAAGCACCCGCGCCAGGGTGAGGTGGTCGAAGAGATGCTCGAACTGGTAAAGCTGGGCGGCTTGGGCGGTCGCTATCCGCACGAGCTGTCCGGTGGGCAGCAGCAACGGGTCGCCCTGGCCCGCGCGTTGGCGCCAGAGCCTCAGTTACTGCTGCTCGACGAGCCGTTCTCCAACCTCGACGTGGAACTGCGCCGCCGCTTGAGCCATGAGGTGCGCGACATCCTCAAGAGCCGGGGTACCAGCGCCATTCTGGTGACCCACGACCAGGAGGAAGCGTTTGCCGTCAGCGACCAGGTGGGTGTGTTCAAGGAAGGTCGCCTGGAGCAGTGGGATACGCCTTACAACCTCTACCACGAGCCGCAGACGCCGTTCGTGGCCAGCTTCATTGGCCAGGGCTACTTCATCCGCGGCCAGATGAGCAGCCACGAGGCGGTCAATACCGAACTTGGCGAATTGCGCGGTAACCGCGCCTACATCATGGCGCCAGGCAGCTCGGTGGATGTGCTGCTGCGCCCTGACGATATCGTGTATGCGCCAGACAGCCTGCTGCGCGCCAGTATCGTGGGCAAGAGCTTCCTGGGGGCTTCGACCCTGTATCGCCTGCAACTGCCAACCGGCAGCCAACTGGAGGCGATTTTCCCAAGCCATATCGATCATCAGGTCGGTGAGGGTGTAGGGATTGCCGTGGCGGCCGATCACCTGGTGCTGTTCCCAGTGCCGGGCAGTGTCGCGGCGCAGTTGCCACGGCAGGAAAATGGCGTTCGCCGCTACAGCTCGGCGACCTGACCGAAAACTGGGGCCGCGTTAGCGGCCCATCGCCGGCAAGCCGGCTCCCACAGGTACAGTGCTAACCCTGAAAGTGGTACCGTTCCAGCAACTGTCTTGTGGTGCTTGTCTGGCCTCATCGCTGGCAAGCCAGCTCCCACAGGTGCGGCGCTAGACTTGGAGGCTACACAGTTCGGGTGGGAGCTGGCTTGCCGGCGATGGGCTGCGCAGCGGCCCCTGCGATTTCAACCCCTGCCAATACCGGCAAACGTGCCCTGGGTATGCTCAGCCAGCACCGCCGCCGCCAACTCCACCTCCAGCCCACGCCGCCCGGCGCTGACATGGATGGTTGCAAAGTTCTGCGCCGAGTCATCAATAAAGGTGCGCAAGCGCTTCTTCTGGCCTAACGGGCTGATGCCACCGACCAGATACCCCGTAGCCCGCTGGGCCGCCGCCGGGTCGGCCATCTCGCACTTCTTCACACCCGCCGCATGGGCCAGTGCCTTGAGGTCCAAGGTGCCCACCACCGGCACCACGGCCACCAGCAACTCACCTTTCTCACTGCTCGCCAGCAAGGTCTTGAACACTTGCTGCGGATCAAGCCCGAGCTTTTCCGCTGCCTCCAAACCATAGGAGGCCGATTTAGGATCGTGCTCATAACTGTGCACACGATGCTCGGCGCGGGCTTTTTTCAACAGGTCTAGGGCGGGGGTCATGCGCAGGCTCCGGTCAGGGACAAGTCGGCGGCTACTTTAGGACATATCCCACATCCCAGCCAGTTCGGAGGCTACGCACCTGTCTAGCGTGCGGTTTCGCGACCCCACACTACGTCCAAAACGTGACTGACCGTTCACTTTCGACCTTTGACATAAGCGTTTCTTGTCTATATTTTTTCGTTTCTGAAGAAATGGTGCACATTTAAGGTGCATTTCCTGTATCTGCCTGGGGTCAATGGGGATCGACTCCGGGCTTTGCTGTCGAGCGCCACGCGCCTCACAACAAAAAAAACGAGGTCATACATGACGACTGCTCTACGCGAACCCACCTTGTCCAGCCAATGCCTGGCCGAATTTCTTGGCACCGCCCTGCTCATCTTTTTCGGCACCGGTTGCGTCGCCGCGCTCAAAGTCGCGGGTGCCAGCTTCGGCCTGTGGGAAATCAGCATTATCTGGGGCGTCGGCGTGAGCATGGCGATCTACTTCACCGCTGGTGTTTCCGGCGCGCACCTGAACCCGGCCGTGAGTATCGCCCTCACCCTGTTCGCCGGCTTCGACAAGCGCAAACTGCCGTTCTACATGCTGGCCCAGGTATGCGGCGCCTTCTGCGGCGCAGCGTTGGTCTACACCTTGTACAGCAACCTGTTCTTCGATTTCGAACAAGCCCACGCCATGCTACGAGGCAGCAGCGAAAGCCTGGAGCTGGCGTCGGTGTTCTCCACCTATCCGCACCCCTCGTTGTCTACTGGCCAGGCGTTCCTGGTGGAAGTGGTCATCACCGCCATCCTCATGGCCGTGATCATGGCCCTGACCGACGACAACAATGGCCTGCCACGTGGCGCTGTGGCGCCGCTGCTCATCGGCCTGCTGATTGCCGTGATCGGCAGCGCCATGGGGCCGCTGACCGGCTTTGCGATGAACCCAGCCCGCGATTTCGGGCCAAAATTGATGACTTTCCTGGCCGGTTGGGGCGAAATCGCCTTCACTGGCGGACGGGACATTCCTTATTTCCTGGTACCGGTGTTCGCACCGATCCTTGGCGCATGCCTGGGCGCCGCAGCGTATCGCGGCCTGATCGCCCGCAACCTGCCAGTCGCGCCAACCGCAAGCGCTGAGACAAACGACAATCGCCAGGGCGATACTCAAGTCAACTGATGTGGCCTCACGCCCAAGCCCTGACTTCCCATTTTTGCAAGGCCTACGACCATGACAGACACCCTGGATAAGAACTACATCATCGCCCTGGACCAGGGCACCACCAGTTCGCGGGCCATCATTTTCGACCGCGACGCCAATGTGGTCGGCACCTCCCAGCGTGAATTCGCCCAGCATTATCCGCAGGCGGGTTGGGTCGAACACGACCCGATGGAAATTTTCGCCACCCAGAGCGCCACCTTGGTCGAGGCCCTCGCCCAGGCGGGCATCAGCCACGCCCAGGTCGCTGCGCTGGGCATCACCAACCAGCGTGAAACCACGGTGGTGTGGGACAAGGAAACCGGCCGCCCGGTTTACAACGCCATCGTCTGGCAGTGCCGCCGCAGCACCGAAATCTGCGCGCAGCTCAAGCGTGATGGCCATGAAGACTACATCCGCGAGTCCACCGGCCTGGTCACCGACCCGTACTTCTCCGGCACCAAGCTCAAGTGGATCCTCGACAATGTCGAAGGCGCCCGTGAACGCGCCGAACGTGGCGAGCTGCTGTTCGGTACCGTCGACACTTGGTTGATCTGGAAATTCTCCGGCGGCAAGGTGCACGTCACCGACTACACCAACGCGTCGCGCACGCTGATGTTCAATATTCACACTCTGGAATGGGACGAAAAACTGCTGGAAATCCTCGGCATCCCACGCCAGATGCTGCCCGAGGTTCGCCCCTCCTCCGAAGTCTACGGCCACACCAAGAGCGGCATTGCCATCGCCGGTATCGCTGGCGACCAGCAGTCTGCGCTGTTCGGCCAGATGTGCGTCGAGCCCGGCCAGGCCAAGAACACTTACGGCACCGGCTGCTTCCTGCTGATGAACACCGGCGACAAGGCCGTCAACTCGTCCCACGGCCTGCTCACTACCATTGCCTGCGGCCCGCGAGGTGAAGTGGCCTATGCACTGGAAGGCGCGGTGTTCAATGGTGGCTCTACCGTGCAGTGGCTGCGTGACGAGCTGAAGATCGTCAACGACGCACTCGATACCGAGTACTTCGCCAGCAAGGTCAAGGACAGCAACGGCGTGTACCTGGTGCCCGCCTTCACTGGCCTGGGCGCCCCCTATTGGGACCCTTATGCCCGTGGCGCCCTGTTCGGTCTGACGCGGGGGGTGAAGGTCGACCACATCATTCGTGCAGCGCTGGAATCGATCGCCTACCAGACCCGTGACGTGCTGGACGCCATGCAACAGGATTGCGGCTATCGCCTGTCCGAATTGCGCGTGGATGGCGGTGCGGTGGCCAACAACTTCCTCATGCAGTTCCAGGCCGACATCCTCGGCACCTGCGTGGAGCGCCCGAAAATGCGCGAGACCACAGCCCTCGGCGCCGCCTACCTGGCAGGCCTGGCCTGTGGTTTCTGGAGCAGCCTGGATGAGTTGCGCGACAAGGCGATCATCGAGCGCGAGTTCAGCCCGCAGCTGGACGAGACGCAGAAAGAGAAGCTTTACGCCGGGTGGCTGAAGGCCGTCGACCGTACCCGCGACTGGGAAGATCACGAAGCCTGATCCGGGGTCAGGGGCCGCTGCGCAGCCCATCGCCGGCAAGCCGGCTCCCACGGTCACAGCTCCTTTTTATGCAGCAGAGCTGATCGGTGTGGGAGCAACTGTCTTGTTCAAATTTCTGAGGGCATTCCATCCTCTGGGAAATCAGCCAGCCCTTTGGACCGCGTTGTCGAGCAGAGAACAAAGTTAGTAAGCGAGTTG
>NZ_JABWRW010000031.1:0-67346 GCF_014269095.1 Pseudomonas sp. SWRI50
ACGATGCATCGCCGATGGTAGTGTGGGGTTTCCCCATGTGAGAGTAGGTCATCGTCAAGATTCATTTCGCAAAACCCCTATCTGCGCGAGCAGGTAGGGGTTTTGTCTTTTCCGATCGAAAATAGTCCTTCCTGCGGTCTTTCCGGGCAGCCCTTTTCCTATGCAAGCCCCCTACCCATAGCTATCATGCCAGCCTTATTCCAAGTCGAGACTGGCATGCTGAAGTTGTTGAATCTCCTCAAGGATGGCCGGTTCCATTCCGGAGAAGCCTTGGGGGCAGCCCTCGGGGTGAGTCGCAGCGCCGTTTGGAAGCAGCTGCAGCACCTGGAGACTGAGCTGAACCTCACCATTCACAAGGTTCGTGGGCGTGGCTACCAGTTGGCGGCACCTCTCGCCCTGCTCGAATCACAAGCGATCAATGAGTTCGCCGAGGGTGAGCAGTGGCCTGTTTTCATCCACGAAACCATCGATTCAACCAATGCTGAAGGGCTTCGGCTTGCTAGCGAAGGTCAGCCGGCGCCATTCCTGGTCCTTGCCGAGCGCCAGAGCGCTGGGCGTGGCCGCCGCGGTCGACAATGGGTCAGTCCGTTCGCAGAAAACCTCTATTACAGTCTCGTCCTGCGTGTCGAAGGTGGCATGCGTCAGCTCGAAGGGCTGAGCCTGGTGGTGGGGTTGGCAGTGATGCGGACCCTGCAGGGCTTTGGAGTAAAGGATGTGGGGCTGAAATGGCCCAATGATGTGCTTGTTCGTGGGCAGAAGATCACCGGTATCTTGCTTGAGTTGGTCGGTGATCCTGCAGACGTGTGTCACGTTGTGCTTGGAATAGGTATCAATGTGAACATGCAAGCCAATGACCAGGTCGACCAGGAGTGGACCTCGATGCGGCGTGAGGTAGGCACCGCTATTGATCGCAACCGTCTGGTGGCGAAGCTCAGTCAACAGTTGCAGCATGAATTGGCGCGTCACCGCCGCTATGGTTTTGCTGCTTTCCAGGAAGAATGGGAGCAGGCGCATCTATGGCAGGGGCGTAATGTATCGCTTGTTGCCGGCAGTACTCGCATTGATGGGGTGGTGCTGGGGGTGGACGGGCAGGGCGGTTTGCGCCTTGAGGTCGAAGGTGTAGAAAAGAGCTTCAGTGGTGGTGAGCTCAGTTTGAGGTTGCGTGATGATTCTTGAGCTCGATTGCGGTAACAGCTTCATTAAATGGCGGGTGATTCACGCCGCCGACGCTACGATCGTGGGCGGCGGTATTGTCGATTCCGACCAGGCATTGGTTGCCGAGGTCAGTGCGTTGGCGTCGTTGCGTTTGTCTGGCTGCCGTATCGTCAGTGTGCGCAGCGAAGAAGAAACTGCGGCGCTCTGCGCACTGATCCGTCAGGCGTTCTCGGTAGTGGCGCGCGTTGCCGAACCTGCACAGCAAATGGCAGGGGTGCGTAATGGTTATGAAGACTACCAGCGCCTGGGCATGGATCGTTGGCTTGCGGCATTGGGTGCATTCCACCTGGCCAAAGGGGCTTGCCTGGTGATTGATCTTGGCACCGCCGCCAAATCCGATTTCATTGCCGCCGATGGCGAGCACTTGGGCGGTTACATCTGCCCGGGCATGCCGCTCATGCGCAGCCAGCTGCGTACGCATACACGGCGTATCCGCTATGACGATGCTTCGGCAGTACGCGCACTGACAAGCCTTGCCCCTGGCCGCTCGACGGTCGAGGCTGTGGAGCGTGGCTGTGTGTTGATGCTGCAGGGCTTTGCTCACACTCAGCTTGAGCAGGCGCGGGCGCTGTGGGGGGAGAATTTTACGGTGTTCCTTACCGGTGGGGATGCGCCGTTGGTGCGTGAAGCGGCACCGACGGCGCGCGTAGTCCCTGACCTGGTATTCGTTGGCCTGGCAATGGCCTGCCCACTGGACTGAGGTGCTTATGCGTTGGTTGTTTCTGCTGTTGCTGGTGCTCAACGTCTTCTATTACGTCTGGCACCAACAGGAAGCCCCGCTCAAGGCCAAGGATGTCGCCCCGCTGTCGTTGTACAAAGGTAGTCAGCAAGAAATTCGCCTGTTGCGTGAAACCGGTGTATCCGCGCCGGCCCGTCGTCGTGATGAATGCCTGGTAGTAGGTGGCCTGGCGGCAAAAGAGCAGCTCGATGCACTGCGCCAGCGGCTGTTGAGCCTGGATATCAATGCGTTGCCGGTGCTGGGTCAGTTACCGGGTGCTGATGGTCTCTGGCTCAAGATTTCCCCGGAAAGCGAGCGTTTGCTGGACCAAACAGTACTCGTCGCTCTTTCCAACGATTTCAAAGACTTAAAACATAAAATTATTTTCTGCCAGGGTATTGCAACTGGCGAATAGCTTGATAGAATGGCGCCCGCTTCACAGGGAACACCACTGAGGTGGTAGAACTGGAAGCGGTGTCAAAGCAGCTAAGTTTCAGATTTGATTGAAAAAATTTGAAAAAACGCTTGACACTAGGGGCGGCAGACAAATAGAATGCCGGCCACATCTGGAGGGATTCCCGAGCGGTCAAAGGGGACGGACTGTAAATCCGTTGCGAGAGCTTCGAAGGTTCGAATCCTTCTCCCTCCACCAGTTTTAGCGAGAGCCGCAAGCTCCGCGGGTATAGTTTAGTGGTAGAACCTCAGCCTTCCAAGCTGATGATGCGGGTTCGATTCCCGCTACCCGCTCCAAGTTTGCTGGATTTTGCGCAAAGTGTTTCGCTCTTGTAGCTCAGTTGGTAGAGCACACCCTTGGTAAGGGTGAGGTCAGCGGTTCAAGTCCGCTCAAGAGCTCCATATAAACAAGGCAGATATGAAAATATCTGCCTTTGTTTTATCAGCTTTATCAGCGTAAGACTATTTCTTCTGCGGAGGATTGTATCGATGGCTAAGGAAAAGTTTGATCGTTCCCTACCACACGTGAACGTTGGCACTATCGGCCACGTTGACCATGGTAAAACCACTCTGACCGCAGCTCTGACTCGCGTCTGCTCCGAAGTTTTCGGTTCGGCAGTCGTTGAGTTCGACAAGATCGACTCGGCTCCGGAAGAAAAAGCGCGCGGTATCACCATCAACACCGCTCACGTCGAGTACAACTCGAACATTCGTCACTACGCTCACGTCGACTGCCCAGGTCACGCTGACTACGTGAAGAACATGATCACCGGTGCTGCCCAGATGGACGGCGCGATCCTGGTTTGCTCGGCCGCCGATGGTCCGATGCCACAAACCCGTGAGCACATCCTGCTGTCCCGTCAGGTTGGCGTTCCGTACATCGTGGTCTTCCTGAACAAGGCTGACCTGGTAGACGACGCTGAGCTGCTGGAACTGGTCGAGATGGAAGTTCGCGACCTGCTGTCCACCTACGACTTCCCAGGCGACGACACCCCGATCATCATCGGTTCGGCTCGTATGGCGCTGGAAGGCAAAGACGACAACGAAATGGGCACCAGCGCTGTCAAGAAGCTGGTTGAAACTCTGGACAGCTACATTCCAGAGCCAGAGCGTGCTATCGACAAGCCGTTCCTGATGCCAATCGAAGACGTATTCTCGATCTCGGGTCGTGGTACCGTTGTTACCGGCCGTATCGAGCGTGGTATCGTCCGCGTTCAAGATCCGCTGGAAATCGTTGGTCTGCGTGACACCACCACCACCACCTGCACCGGTGTTGAGATGTTCCGCAAGCTGCTGGACGAAGGTCGTGCTGGCGAGAACTGCGGCGTTCTGCTGCGTGGTACCAAGCGTGACGACGTTGAGCGTGGCCAGGTTCTGGTCAAGCCAGGTTCGGTCAAGCCGCACACCAAGTTCACCGCAGAAGTCTACGTCCTGTCGAAGGAAGAAGGCGGCCGTCACACTCCGTTCTTCAAAGGCTACCGTCCTCAGTTCTACTTCCGTACCACTGACGTGACCGGTAACTGCGAGCTGCCGGAAGGCGTTGAAATGGTAATGCCAGGTGACAACATTCAGATGACTGTCACTCTGATCAAGACCATCGCAATGGAAGACGGTCTGCGCTTCGCTATCCGTGAAGGCGGTCGTACCGTCGGCGCCGGCGTCGTAGCAAAAATTATTGAATAAGTAGTTGATTTACTTGATCAGGCCGGTATAATGGCCGGCCTGATACAGCGTTACAGGTCAGTAGCTCAATTGGCAGAGCGACGGTCTCCAAAACCGTAGGTTGGGGGTTCGATTCCCTCCTGACCTGCCATTCACCTCGGTGTGATTGGCTTTCTTCTCACAGGATCCTCCCCGATGACTCCCAAAACTGAAGCCCAAGAATCGCGTTTTGATCTGTTCAAGTGGCTGGCTGTAGTTGCTTTGGTGGTTGTTGGCGTCGTGGGTAATCAGTATTACTCCGCCTCCCCAATCCTGTATCGCGTACTCGCACTGCTCGCCCTGGCTGCGGCTGCTGGCTTTGTTGCCTTGCAGACTGCGAAGGGTAAGTCGTTCTTTGCGCTGGCGAAGGAAGCTCGTACCGAGATCCGTAAAGTCGTGTGGCCGACCCGCCAAGAAACCACTCAGACCACGCTGATTGTCGTGGCTGTAGTTCTGGTTATGGCGCTGCTGTTGTGGGGTCTTGATTCCCTGCTCGGCTGGGCGGTCTCCTTGATTGTTGGCTAAGGGTGTCCCGTGGCTAAGCGTTGGTACGTAGTGCATGCTTACTCGGGTTACGAGAAGCATGTGATGCGCTCGCTGATCGAGCGCGTCAAGCTGGCTGGCATGGAAGACGGTTTCGGCGAAATTCTGGTTCCGACCGAAGAAGTCGTTGAAATGCGTAACGGCCAAAAGCGCAAAAGTGAGCGCAAATTCTTCCCTGGCTATGTTCTGGTCCAGATGGAGATGAACGAAGGGACTTGGCACTTGGTCAAGGATACCCCTCGTGTGATGGGCTTTATTGGTGGTACCGCAGACAAGCCTGCGCCAATCACTGATAAAGAAGCTGAGGCTATCCTGCGTCGCGTTGCCGACGGCAGCGACAAGCCGAAGCCGAAGACGCTGTTCGAGCCAGGTGAAGTGGTTCGTGTCATTGACGGCCCGTTTGCTGACTTCAATGGCAGTGTCGAAGAGGTTAACTACGAAAAGAGTCGCCTCCAGGTGGCGGTGCTCATTTTCGGTCGCTCTACTCCGGTAGAGCTCGAGTTCAGCCAGGTCGAGAAGGTCTAGGCGAACGAAGCATCCCATACCCCGCAGCCCTGTGTGCTGCGGGGTTTTGTCGTCACTGGGATAAAACGCAAGTCATCCGGGGAGCCATCTGGCGTTTGTACCCGATTTTGGAGTAGCTCATGGCTAAGAAGATTCAGGCTTACATCAAGCTGCAAGTTAAGGCCGGCCAGGCCAACCCAAGCCCACCCGTTGGTCCAGCACTGGGCCAACACGGTGTGAACATCATGGAATTCTGCAAGGCCTTCAACGCCCGTACTCAGGGTCAAGAAGCCGGCCTGCCGACTCCTGTGATCATCACTGTTTACAGCGACCGTAGCTTCACTTTCGAGACCAAGAGCACCCCTGCCTCGGTTCTGCTGAAGAAAGCTGCTGGCCTGACCAGTGGTTCGGCTCGTCCGAACACCGTTAAAGTCGGTACCGTGACCCGTGCTCAGCTCGAAGAGATCGCCAAGACTAAACAGGCTGATCTGACCGCTGCTGACCTGGACGCTGCTGTACGCACCATCGCTGGCTCTGCCCGCAGCATGGGCCTGAACGTGGAGGGTGTGTAATGGCTAAGCTGACCAAGCGCCAAAAGGCCATTGCTTCGAAAATCGAAGCTGGCAAAGTTTACAACTTCGAAGAAGCAGCAGTGCTGCTGGCCGAACTGTCCACCGTGAAGTTCAGCGAATCCTTCGACGTTGCCGTCAACCTCGGCGTTGACCCGCGTAAATCCGACCAGGTCGTTCGTAGCGCTACTGTGCTGCCACACGGCACTGGCAAGACCGTACGCGTTGCCGTCTTCACCCAGGGTCCAGCTGCTGAGGCCGCTCTGGCTGCCGGCGCTGACCGTGTAGGTATGGACGATCTGGCTGCAGAAATGAAAGCCGGCGACCTGAACTATGACGTCGTCATCGCATCGCCTGATGCCATGCGCGTTGTTGGTCAGCTGGGTCAGGTTCTGGGTCCTCGCGGCCTGATGCCTAACCCGAAAGTGGGTACTGTGACTCCAGACGTAGCCGGCGCTGTCAAAAACGCCAAGGCTGGTCAGGTTCGCTACCGTACCGACAAGAACGGTATCATTCACACCTCCGTTGGCAAAGTCGGCTTCGAAGCTGGCAAGCTGAAGGAAAACGTTGAAGCCCTGATCGCTGATCTGAAGCGTATCAAGCCAGCTTCTTCGAAAGGTATCTACGTCAAGCGCGTTACCCTGAGCACCACTATGGGCCCAGGCCTGGTCATCGACCAGGGTTCGCTGAACGCGTAAGACCATGGCGGTGCGACGTGTCGCGCCGCCAGCAAAAAATTGGGGTCCCTGCCTGGCGGGGGCTATCCAAGACCGTAGGCGGCGCAAGCCTTAAACCACAAGCCTACGCAGATGGTGCTCCCGATTCGTTATCGAATCAGACACCAAAACGACATCCGGCTTCGGCCAGATGAAACGGTAGAAACCAGGAGTAAACCCGTGGCAATTAAACTCGAAGACAAGAAGGCCATCGTCGCTGAAGTCAACGAGGCTGCCAAAGTCGCTCTGTCCGCTGTCGTGGCTGATGCCCGTGGTGTGACTGTAGGCGCAATGACCGGACTCCGTAAAGAGGCTCGTGAAGCTGGCGTTTACGTACGTGTCGTACGTAACACCCTGCTCAAGCGCGCTGTTGCCGATACTGAATTCAGTGTCCTCAACGACGCCTTCACTGGCCCGACCCTGATCGCTTTCTCCAACGAACACCCGGGCGCTGCTGCTCGTCTGTTCAAAGAGTTCGCCAAGGGTCAGGACAAGTTCGAGATCAAGGCAGCTGCGTTTGACGGCAAATTCATTGCCGCCAACCAGATCGATGTACTGGCTACCTTGCCGACCCGTGACGAAGCTATCGCACGTCTGATGAGCGTGATTCAAGGCGCCACCAGCAAGCTGGCTCGTACTCTGGCGGCCGTTCGCGACCAGAAAGAAGCTGCTGCTGCCTAAGGCGGCGTAACCTCTTTCAAAATCATTTGTTTAATTTGATGGCTGCGAAGGCTGTCACCCCAATACAGGATTTAAGTCATGTCCCTGACTAACGAGCAAATCATCGAAGCAATCGGCCAGAAAACCGTTCTGGAAGTTGTTGAGCTGATCAAAGCTATGGAAGAAACCTTCGGCGTTACCGCTGCTGTTGCCGCTGCTGGCCCAGCTGCTGCTGCTGCCGTTGTTGAAGAGCAAACCGAGTTCAACGTTGTTCTGGTTGAAGCCGGCGAGAAGAAAGTAAACGTGATCAAGGCCGTTCGTGAACTGACCGGTCTGGGCCTGAAAGAAGCCAAAGAGAAAGTCGACGGCGCTCCTCAGGTCGTAGCTGAAGGCGTTTCGAAAGAAGCCGCTGAAGACGCTAAGAAGAAGCTGGAAGAAGCAGGCGCTAAAGTCGAGCTGAAGTAATTTCGACTTTGCGATGCCAGCCTGAGCGTTGAGCACAAGGCTGATGGCTGGTGGCTTATGCCACCGGCCTTTTTCCGTTATTGGTGGCCGATCAGATCGGCCCCGATAACGAGCTGCAAGACACCCATGTGGGTGGCGCAAACCAAGGGGTTTGCACGATTTTCTGGCTGCTCCCGCCGGGAGAAGCCAAACAAGCAGGTGACCAAGCTGGGGAACGCTGATGGCTTACTCATACACTGAGAAAAAACGTATCCGCAAGGACTTTAGCAAGTTGCCGGACGTCATGGATGTGCCTTACCTCCTGGCCATCCAGCTGGATTCGTATCGCGAATTCCTGCAAGCGGGAGCATCCAAGGATCAGTTCCGCGACGTCGGCCTGCACGCGGCCTTCAAATCGGTATTCCCGATCATCAGCTACTCCGGCAATGCTGCCCTGGAGTACGTAGGCTATCGCCTGGGCGAACCCGCCTTCGATGTGAAGGAATGTGTCCTGCGTGGCGTGACCTTCGCGGTCCCACTGCGGGTCAAGGTGCGCCTGATCATCTTCGACAAGGAATCGTCGAACAAAGCGATCAAGGACATCAAAGAGCAAGAAGTCTACATGGGTGAAATCCCCCTGATGACTGAGAACGGTACCTTCGTAATCAACGGTACCGAGCGTGTGATCGTTTCCCAGCTGCACCGTTCGCCTGGTGTGTTCTTCGACCACGACCGTGGCAAGACGCACAGCTCCGGCAAGCTGCTGTACTCCGCTCGCATCATCCCTTACCGCGGCTCCTGGCTGGACTTCGAGTTCGACCCGAAGGACTGCGTGTTCGTGCGTATCGACCGTCGCCGCAAACTGCCGGCCTCGGTACTGCTGCGCGCACTGGGTTACAGCACCGAAGAGGTTCTGAACACCTTCTACACCACCAACGTGTTCCACGTTTCCGGCGAAAAACTCAGCCTGGAACTGGTACCTCAGCGTCTGCGTGGTGAAGTTGCGGTCATGGACATCCATGACGAAACCGGCAAGGTCATTGTCGAGCAGGGTCGCCGCATCACTGCGCGCCACATCAACCAGCTCGAGAAAGCCGGCGTCAAGCAGCTCGACGTTCCTATGGAATACGTCCTGGGTCGCACCACCGCCAAGGCTATCGTGCATCCGGCTACCGGCGAGATCCTGGCCGAGTGCAACACCGAGCTGACCACCGAGCTGCTGATCAAGGTCGCCAAGGCACAGGTCGTCCGTATCGAGACCCTGTACACCAACGACATCGATTGCGGTCCGTTCATCTCGGACACCCTGAAGATCGACACCACCAGCAACCAGCTGGAAGCCCTGGTCGAAATCTATCGCATGATGCGTCCAGGCGAGCCGCCAACCAAGGATGCTGCCGAGACCCTGTTCAACAACCTGTTCTTCAGCGCCGAGCGTTACGACCTGTCCGCCGTAGGCCGCATGAAGTTCAACCGTCGTATCGGTCGTACCGAGATCGAAGGTTCGGGCGTGCTGAGCAAGGAAGACATCGTCGAGGTCCTCAAGACCCTGGTCGACATCCGTAACGGCAAAGGCATCGTCGACGACATCGACCATCTGGGTAACCGTCGCGTACGTTGCGTCGGCGAGATGGCCGAGAACCAGTTCCGTGTTGGCCTGGTGCGCGTTGAGCGTGCGGTCAAGGAACGTCTGTCGATGGCCGAAAGCGAAGGCCTGATGCCGCAAGACCTGATCAACGCCAAGCCGGTAGCGGCGGCGGTGAAAGAGTTCTTCGGTTCCAGCCAGCTGTCGCAGTTCATGGACCAGAACAACCCGCTCTCCGAGATCACCCACAAGCGCCGCGTTTCTGCACTCGGCCCTGGCGGTCTGACCCGTGAGCGTGCTGGCTTCGAAGTCCGTGACGTACACCCGACCCACTACGGCCGTGTGTGCCCGATCGAGACCCCTGAAGGTCCGAACATCGGTCTGATCAACTCCCTGGCAGCCTATGCCCGCACCAACCAGTACGGCTTCCTCGAAAGCCCGTACCGCGTGGTGAAGGAGGGCGTGGTCAGCGACGACATCGTGTTCCTGTCGGCCATTGAAGAAGCGGATCACGTTATCGCCCAGGCTTCGGCCGCGATGAACGAGAAGAAGCAGCTGATCGATGAGCTGGTAGCGGTTCGTCACCTGAACGAATTCACCGTCAAGGCGCCAGAAGACGTCACCTTGATGGACGTTTCGCCGAAGCAGGTTGTTTCGGTCGCAGCGTCGCTGATTCCGTTCCTCGAGCACGACGACGCCAACCGTGCACTCATGGGTTCGAACATGCAGCGTCAGGCTGTACCGACCCTGCGCGCTGACAAGCCGCTGGTAGGTACCGGCATGGAGCGCAACGTTGCCCGTGACTCCGGCGTCTGCGTCGTTGCCCGTCGTGGCGGCGTGATCGACTCGGTCGATGCCAGCCGTATCGTCGTGCGTGTTGCCGATGACGAAGTCGAAACCGGTGAAGCAGGTGTAGATATCTACAACCTGACCAAATACACCCGTTCGAACCAGAACACTTGCATCAACCAGCGTCCGCTGGTCAGCAAGGGTGATGTGGTCAAGCGTCACGACATCATGGCCGACGGCCCGTCCACCGATATGGGTGAACTGGCACTGGGTCAGAACATGCGCATCGCGTTCATGGCGTGGAACGGCTTCAACTTCGAAGACTCCATCTGCCTGTCCGAGCGTGTGGTTCAGGAAGATCGCTTCACCACGATCCACATTCAGGAGCTGACCTGTGTGGCGCGTGACACCAAGCTTGGCCCAGAGGAAATCACCGCAGACATCCCGAACGTGGGTGAAGCTGCGCTGAACAAGCTGGACGAAGCCGGTATCGTTTACGTAGGTGCTGAAGTCGGCGCTGGCGACATTCTGGTTGGTAAGGTCACTCCGAAAGGCGAGACCCAGCTGACGCCGGAAGAGAAGCTGCTGCGTGCCATCTTCGGTGAGAAGGCAAGCGACGTTAAAGACACCTCCCTGCGTGTGCCAACCGGCACCAAGGGTACTGTCATCGACGTCCAGGTCTTCACCCGTGACGGCGTTGAGCGCGACAGCCGCGCCCTGGCCATCGAGAAGATGCAGCTGGACGAGATCCGCAAGGACCTCAACGAAGAGTTCCGCATCGTCGAAGGTGCAACCTTCGAGCGTCTGCGTTCCGCCCTGAACGGCCAAGTGGTCGACGGTGGTGCGGGCCTGAAGAAAGGCACCGTGATCACTGACGAAGTACTGGACGGTCTGGAGCACGGCCAGTGGTTCAAACTGCGCATGGCCGAAGACGCGCTGAACGAACAGCTGGAAAAGGCTCAGGCTTACATCGTCGATCGCCGTCGTCTGCTGGACGACAAGTTCGAAGACAAGAAGCGCAAGCTGCAGCAAGGCGACGACTTGGCGCCGGGCGTACTGAAGATCGTCAAGGTCTACCTGGCTATCCGCCGCCGCATCCAGCCGGGCGACAAGATGGCAGGCCGTCACGGTAACAAAGGTGTGGTCTCGGTGATCATGCCGGTCGAAGACATGCCGCACGACGCCAACGGTACTCCGGTCGACGTCGTACTGAACCCACTGGGCGTACCTTCGCGTATGAACGTCGGTCAGATCCTTGAAACCCACCTGGGCCTCGCGGCCAAAGGCCTGGGCGAGAAGATCGACCGGATGCTCGAAGAACAGCGCAAAGCCGCTGAGCTGCGCGTGTTCCTGACCGAGATCTACAACGAGATCGGCGGTCGTCAGGAAAGCCTGGAAGAGTTCACCGATGCAGAGATCCTTGCCCTGGCGAACAACCTGAAGAAGGGCGTGCCTATGGCTACCCCAGTCTTCGACGGTGCCAAGGAAAGCGAGATCAAGGCCATGCTGAAACTGGCAGACATGCCAGAAAGCGGCCAGATGGTGCTGTTCGATGGCCGTACCGGCAACAAGTTCGAGCGTCCTGTGACCGTTGGTTACATGTACATGCTCAAGCTGAACCACTTGGTGGACGACAAGATGCACGCGCGTTCCACTGGTTCCTATAGCCTGGTTACCCAGCAGCCGCTGGGTGGTAAGGCGCAGTTCGGTGGTCAGCGTTTCGGGGAGATGGAAGTGTGGGCGCTGGAAGCATACGGCGCGGCATACACCCTGCAAGAAATGCTCACAGTGAAGTCGGACGACGTGAACGGCCGTACCAAGATGTACAAGAACATCGTGGATGGCGATCACCGTATGGAGCCGGGCATGCCCGAGTCCTTCAACGTGTTGATCAAAGAGATCCGTTCGCTCGGTATCGATATCGATCTGGAAACCGAATAACACGTGACGCGAAGGGGAGCGGGGCAGGTAATGCCCGCTTCCTGCTCCGCCAGGAGGAAAGGCCTTGAAAGACCTACTGAATTTGCTGAAAAACCAGGGTCAAGTCGAAGAGTTCGACGCCATCCGCATCGGTCTGGCGTCGCCTGAAATGATCCGTTCGTGGTCGTTCGGTGAAGTTAAGAAGCCGGAAACCATCAACTACCGTACGTTCAAACCCGAGCGTGACGGCCTGTTCTGCGCCAAGATCTTTGGCCCAGTCAAGGACTACGAGTGCCTGTGCGGCAAGTACAAGCGCCTCAAGCACCGCGGTGTGATCTGCGAGAAGTGCGGCGTTGAAGTTGCCCTAGCCAAGGTTCGTCGTGAGCGCATGGCGCACATCGAACTGGCCTCGCCGGTTGCCCACATCTGGTTCCTGAAGTCGCTGCCGTCCCGTATCGGCCTGCTGATGGACATGACCCTGCGTGATATCGAGCGCGTTCTCTACTTCGAGAGCTACGTCGTTATCGACCCGGGCATGACCACCCTTGAAAAAGGCCAGCTGCTGAACGACGAGCAGTACTTCGAAGCGCTGGAAGAGTTCGGTGACGACTTCGACGCCCGCATGGGTGCCGAGGCTGTCCGCGAGCTGCTGCACGCTATCGACCTGGAGCACGAGATCGGCCGCCTGCGCGAAGAGATTCCGCAGACCAACTCGGAAACCAAGATCAAGAAGCTGTCCAAGCGCCTGAAGCTGATGGAAGCTTTCCAGGGCTCGGGCAACCTGCCTGAGTGGATGGTCTTGACCGTCCTGCCAGTACTGCCGCCGGACCTGCGTCCGCTGGTACCGCTGGATGGCGGCCGCTTCGCGACCTCCGACCTGAACGACCTGTATCGTCGGGTGATCAACCGTAACAACCGTCTGAAGCGCCTGCTCGATCTGTCGGCGCCGGACATCATCGTGCGCAACGAAAAGCGCATGCTGCAGGAAGCGGTCGACGCCCTGCTGGACAACGGCCGTCGCGGTCGCGCCATCACTGGCTCGAACAAGCGTCCGCTGAAGTCCCTGGCTGACATGATCAAAGGTAAGCAAGGTCGTTTCCGTCAGAACTTGCTCGGTAAGCGCGTGGACTACTCCGGTCGTTCGGTAATTACCGTAGGTCCGACCCTGCGTCTGCACCAGTGCGGTCTGCCGAAGAAAATGGCCCTCGAGCTGTTCAAGCCGTTCATTTTCGGCAAGCTGGAAATGCGTGGTCTGGCGACCACCATCAAGGCTGCCAAGAAGATGGTCGAGCGCGAGCTGCCAGAGGTGTGGGACGTTCTCGCCGAGGTCATCCGCGAACACCCCGTACTGCTCAACCGTGCACCGACCCTTCACCGTCTGGGTATCCAGGCGTTCGAGCCTGTGCTCATCGAAGGTAAGGCGATCCAGCTGCACCCGTTGGTCTGTGCGGCGTACAACGCCGACTTCGACGGTGACCAGATGGCCGTTCACGTGCCGCTGACGCTGGAAGCCCAGCTCGAAGCGCGCGCGCTGATGATGTCGACCAACAACATTCTGTCGCCAGCCAACGGTGAGCCAATCATCGTTCCGTCGCAGGACGTTGTACTGGGTCTGTACTACATGACCCGTGAAGCCATCAACGCCAAGGGCGAAGGTCGCGTATTCGCAGACCTGCAAGAAGTCGACCGCGTATTCCGCGCCGGCGAAGCTGCCCTGCACGCGAAAATCAAGGTCCGTATCAACGAGACCGTGAATGACCGTGATGGCTCCATCACCAAGAACACCCGCATCGTCGACACCACCGTCGGCCGTGCGCTGTTGTTCCAGGTTGTACCGGCAGGTCTGCCGTACGACGTGGTCAACCAGCCGATGAAGAAGAAAGCGATCTCCAAGCTGATCAACCAGTGCTACCGCGTGGTTGGTCTGAAAGAGACCGTCATCTTCGCTGACCAGCTGATGTACACCGGTTTTGCCTACTCGACCATTTCCGGCGTTTCGATCGGTGTTAACGACTTCGTTATCCCGGACGAAAAAGCCCGCATCATCGGTACTGCTACCGACGAAGTGAAGGAAATCGAGAGCCAGTACGCCTCCGGCCTGGTAACCCAGGGCGAGAAGTACAACAAGGTCATCGACTTGTGGTCGAAGGCGAACGACGAAGTGTCCAAGGCGATGATGGCCAACCTCTCGAAAGAGAAGGTCATCGACCGCGAGGGCAAGGAAGTCGAGCAAGAGTCCTTCAACTCGATGTACATGATGGCTGACTCGGGTGCGCGGGGTTCCGCAGCACAGATCCGTCAGCTGGCCGGTATGCGTGGTCTGATGGCCAAGCCGGACGGCTCGATCATCGAGACGCCGATCACCGCGAACTTCCGTGAAGGTCTGAGCGTACTCCAGTACTTCATCTCGACTCACGGTGCTCGTAAGGGTCTGGCGGATACCGCACTGAAAACTGCGAACTCCGGTTACCTGACGCGTCGTCTGGTAGACGTGGCGCAAGATCTGGTCGTGACCGAGATCGACTGTGGCACCGACCACGGCCTGCTGATGACTCCGCACATCGAAGGCGGTGACGTTGTCGAGCCGCTGGGTGAGCGCGTACTGGGTCGTGTCATTGCCCGTGACGTGTTCAAGCCAGGCACCGAGGACGTCATCGTCCCGGCCGGTACCCTGGTTGACGAGCAGTGGGTCGAGTTCATCGAGCTGAACAGCATCGACGAAGTTATCGTGCGTTCGCCGATCAACTGCGAAACCCGCTACGGTATCTGCGCCAAGTGCTACGGTCGTGACCTGGCTCGTGGTCACCAGGTGAACATCGGTGAAGCTGTCGGCGTTATCGCTGCACAGTCGATCGGTGAGCCGGGTACCCAGCTGACCATGCGTACGTTCCACATCGGTGGTGCTGCAAGCCGGACCTCGGCTGCCGACAGCGTCCAGGTGAAGAACGGCGGTATGGTTCGTCTGCACAACCTGAAGCAGGTCGTGCGCGCCGATGGCAACCTGGTTGCCGTATCGCGTTCCGGCGAGCTGGCCATTGCCGATGAATTCGGTCGTGAGCGTGAGCGTTACAAGCTGCCTTACGGTGCGGTCATTTCGGTCAAGGAAGGTGACAAGGTCGAAGCTGGCGCCATCGTCGCCAAGTGGGACCCGCACACCCACCCGATCGTTACCGAGCTGAAAGGTACCGTGACCTTCGTGGGCATGGAAGAAAACATCACCATCAAGCGTCAGACCGACGAACTGACTGGTTTGACCAACATCGAAGTTCTGGACGTCAAGGATCGCCCTGCCGCAGGCAAGGAAATCCGTCCGGCAATCAAGATGGTCGATGCCAACGGCAAGGACCTGTACCTGCCAGGTACCGACGTACCGGCTCAGTACTTCCTGCCGGCCAACGCCCTTGTCGGTGTGGCTGACGGTGCACAGATCGGTGTTGGTGACGTTATCGCGCGTATCCCGCAAGAAACGTCGAAGACCCGTGACATCACCGGTGGTCTGCCGCGCGTTGCTGACTTGTTCGAAGCGCGCCGTCCGAAAGAAGCCTCGATTCTGGCTGAAGTCAGCGGCACCATCGCGTTCGGTAAAGAGACCAAAGGCAAGCGCCGTCTGGTCATTACGCCGACCGACGGTAGCGATCCGTACGAAGAGCTGATTCCGAAGTGGCGCCACCTGAACGTCTTCGAAGGCGAACAGGTAAACCGCGGCGAAGTTATCTCCGACGGCCCGAGCGATCCGCACGACATCCTGCGTCTGCTGGGTGTGAGCGCGCTGGCCAAGTACATCGTCAACGAGATCCAGGACGTTTACCGCCTGCAAGGCGTTAAGATCAACGACAAGCACATCGAGACCATCCTGCGTCAGATGCTGCGTAAGGTCGAGATCGCCGAGTCGGGTGATTCCAGCTTCATCAAGGGCGACCAGATGGAACTGACTCACGTACTGGTCGAGAACGAGCGTCTCGCTAGCGAAGACAAGTTCATCTCGAAGTTCTCGCGTGTGCTGCTGGGTATCACCAAGGCTTCGCTGTCGACCGAATCGTTCATCTCCGCGGCTTCCTTCCAGGAAACCACCCGCGTACTGACCGAAGCGGCTGTCACCGGCAAGCGCGATTACCTGCGCGGCCTGAAAGAGAACGTGGTCGTGGGTCGTCTGATCCCGGCCGGTACTGGTCTGGCTTACCACAGCGAGCGCAAGCGCCGCCGTGATGCCGACAAACCGCTGCGTGTGAGCGCCAGTGAGGTGGAAGCCGCACTGACCGAAGCGCTGAATTCCAGCGGTAACTAAGTACAGGGCAGGGCCCCGGCAAGCCCCGAACGGCCATCGTCGACATGAATTGTTGCCGATGACCGGGCGGGGAGGGCCGGGGCCTCGTCTTGACTGGGTGCAAGATCCTCCGTAGACTTTTGTACCCTTAAATTTGGTGAGGCTCCGTCTCGCCAATTTTTGGCTTTCTTGCAAGACAATAGAGTCGCAAGACAATCAGTGGAGCTAGTAGATGGCAACTATCAACCAGCTGGTACGTCAGCCGCGTAAGCGTTCGGTCGAGAAGTCCGACGTTCCTGCGCTGCAGAACTGCCCGCAACGTCGTGGCGTGTGCACCCGCGTGTACACCACCACGCCGAAAAAACCTAACTCGGCACTGCGTAAAGTTTGCCGTGTGCGTCTGACCAACGGTTTCGAGGTTTCCTCGTACATCGGCGGTGAAGGCCACAACCTGCAAGAGCACAGCGTCGTCCTGATCCGTGGCGGCCGTGTAAAAGACTTGCCAGGTGTTCGTTACCACACCGTTCGCGGCTCTCTGGATACTTCGGGCGTTAAAGGCCGTAACCAGGGTCGTTCGAAGTACGGTACCAAGCGTCCGAAGTAATCGGTCGTTTGCACCCATCCATTTTTTTGAGTCGATAAGAGTAAGGTCGGGCAGGGGTCGAAGACCCACGTCCCGGGCTAACCTGAAGACCGTTTGAGGGCTTATCATGCCAAGACGTCGTGTAGCAGCAAAACGTGAGATTCTGGACGATCCTAAGTACGGATCCCAAATCCTCGCCAAGTTCATGAACCACGTGATGGAAAGCGGCAAGAAGGCCGTGGCCGAGCGCATCGTTTACGGTGCACTGGACAAGGTCAAAGAGCGCAAGAACAGCGACCCCCTGGAAATCTTCGAGAAAGCTCTCGACGCCATCGCTCCGCTGGTCGAAGTAAAGTCCCGTCGTGTCGGCGGTGCCACTTACCAGGTTCCGGTTGAAGTTCGTCCATCCCGTCGTAATGCTCTGGCAATGCGCTGGCTCGTAGACTACGCCCGCAAGCGCGGCGAGAAGTCGATGGCTCTGCGCCTGGCTGGCGAGCTGCTGGATGCTGCTGAAGGCAAGGGTGCTGCAGTCAAGAAGCGTGAAGACGTTCACCGTATGGCTGAAGCCAACAAAGCGTTCTCGCACTACCGCTTCTAATTCAAGCATCAATCATTTTGCGAGGGCTTTATGGCTCGTACTACAGCAATTAACCGCTACCGTAACATTGGTATCTGTGCCCACGTTGACGCGGGCAAGACCACCACTACCGAGCGGATCCTGTTCTACACAGGCCTGAGCCACAAGATGGGCGAGGTGCACGACGGCGCCGCGACCACCGACTGGATGGTTCAGGAGCAGGAGCGGGGTATTACCATTACCTCCGCTGCCGTAACTACCTTCTGGAAAGGCTCCGTTGGTCAGTACGACAACTACCGCGTAAACGTCATCGATACCCCTGGCCACGTTGACTTCACCATTGAAGTAGAGCGTTCGCTGCGCGTACTCGACGGCGCGGTCGTTGTGTTCTGCGGTACCTCCGGCGTTGAACCTCAGTCCGAAACCGTATGGCGTCAGGCCAACAAATACGGCGTTCCACGTGTTGTTTACGTGAACAAGATGGACCGTGCCGGTGCAAACTTCCTGCGCGTCGTAGGTCAGATCAAGAACCGTCTGGGTCACACCCCGGTTCCTGTTCAGCTGGCCATCGGTTCGGAAGATAACTTCCAGGGTCAGGTCGACCTGATCAAGATGAAGGCTATCTACTGGAACGACGACGACAAAGGCACCACCTATCGCGAGGAAGAAATTCCTGCCGATATGCTGGAGCTGGCTGAAGAGTGGCGCTCCAACATGGTTGAGGCGGCTGCCGAGGCCAGCGAAGAGCTGATGAACAAGTACCTGGAAGGCGAAGAGCTGACCGTCGAAGAGATCAAAGCCGGTCTGCGCGCGCGCACCCTGGCCAGCGAAATCGTACCGGCCGTCTGCGGTTCGTCGTTCAAGAACAAGGGCGTTCCCCTGGTTCTCGACGCCGTCATCGACTACCTGCCTGCTCCGACCGAGATTCCTGCAATCCAGGGTATCAACCCGGACGACAAGGATCTGGACAAAGACGATCCGGCTGTTCGTAAAGACGAGCGTCACGCTGACGACGACGAGCCGTTCTCGGCTCTGGCGTTCAAGATCGCGACTGATCCGTTCGTGGGTACTCTGACCTTCGTTCGCGTCTACTCGGGTGTTCTGACCTCCGGTGACTCCGTCATCAACTCGGTCAAGGGCAAGAAAGAGCGCGTTGGTCGTATGGTGCAGATGCACGCCAACCAGCGTGAAGAGATCAAGGAAGTGCGCGCTGGCGACATCGCGGCCCTGATCGGCATGAAGGACGTGACCACAGGCGAAACCCTGTGCAACGCCGACAAGCCAATCATCCTTGAGCGTATGGACTTCCCTGAGCCGGTTATTTCGCTCTCCGTAGAGCCGAAAACCAAGGCTGACCAGGAGAAGATGGGTATCGCTCTGGGCAAACTGGCCCAGGAAGACCCGTCGTTCCGCGTCAAGACCGACGAAGAGACTGGTCAGACCATCATCTCGGGCATGGGTGAGCTGCACCTGGACATCCTCGTTGACCGCATGAAGCGCGAGTTCAACGTCGAAGCCAACATCGGTAAGCCTCAGGTTTCGTACCGCGAGAAGATCACCAAGTCCAACGTCGAGATCGAAGGCAAGTTCGTTCGTCAGTCGGGCGGTCGTGGTCAGTTCGGTCACTGCTGGATCCGTTTCTCGGAGCCGGACGTCGACGAGAAGGGCAATATCACCGAAGGTCTGGTCTTCACCAACGAAGTCGTTGGTGGTGTGATTCCTAAGGAATTCATCGCCCCGATCCAGAAGGGTATCGAAGAGCAGATGAAAAACGGCGTTGTTGCCGGCTATCCGCTGCTCGGCCTGAAGGCCACGGTATTCGACGGTTCGTACCACGACGTCGACTCCAACGAAATGGCGTTCAAAATCGCTGCTTCGATGGCTACCAAGCAACTGGCCCAGAAGGGCGGTGGCGTGGTGCTTGAGCCGATCATGAAGGTCGAAGTTGTAACCCCGGAAGACTACCTGGGTGACGTGATGGGTGACCTGAGCCGTCGTCGCGGGATGATCCAGGGTAATGAAGACTCGGTGTCCGGCAAGGTAATCACTGCTGAGGTACCGCTCGGAGAAATGTTCGGTTATGCGACCGACGTTCGTTCCATGTCTCAGGGTCGCGCAAGCTACTCCATGGAATTCTCCAAATACGCCGAAGCTCCGTCGAACATCGTCGAAGCACTCGTTAAAAAACAAGGCTAATCCCCTTTAGGCAAGAGGTTCACTGTCGTGGCTAAAGAAAAATTTGATCGTTCCCTTCCCCACGTTAACGTCGGCACCATCGGCCACGTTGACCACGGTAAGACCACTCTGACCGCAGCTCTGACTCGCGTCTGCTCCGAAGTTTTCGGTTCGGCAGTCGTTGAGTTCGACAAGATCGACTCGGCTCCGGAAGAAAAAGCGCGCGGTATCACCATCAACACCGCTCACGTCGAGTACAACTCGAACATTCGTCACTACGCTCACGTCGACTGCCCAGGTCACGCTGACTACGTGAAGAACATGATCACCGGTGCTGCCCAGATGGACGGCGCGATCCTGGTTTGCTCGGCCGCCGATGGTCCGATGCCACAAACCCGTGAGCACATCCTGCTGTCCCGTCAGGTTGGCGTTCCGTACATCGTGGTCTTCCTGAACAAGGCTGACCTGGTAGACGACGCTGAGCTGCTGGAACTGGTCGAGATGGAAGTTCGCGACCTGCTGTCCACCTACGACTTCCCAGGCGACGACACCCCGATCATCATCGGTTCGGCTCGTATGGCGCTGGAAGGCAAAGACGACAACGAAATGGGCACCAGCGCTGTCAAGAAGCTGGTTGAAACTCTGGACAGCTACATTCCAGAGCCAGAGCGTGCTATCGACAAGCCGTTCCTGATGCCAATCGAAGACGTATTCTCGATCTCGGGTCGTGGTACCGTTGTTACCGGCCGTATCGAGCGTGGTATCGTCCGCGTTCAAGATCCGCTGGAAATCGTTGGTCTGCGTGACACCACCACCACCACCTGCACCGGTGTTGAGATGTTCCGCAAGCTGCTGGACGAAGGTCGTGCTGGCGAGAACTGCGGCGTTCTGCTGCGTGGTACCAAGCGTGACGACGTTGAGCGTGGCCAGGTTCTGGTCAAGCCAGGTTCGGTCAAGCCGCACACCAAGTTCACCGCAGAAGTCTACGTCCTGTCGAAGGAAGAAGGCGGCCGTCACACTCCGTTCTTCAAAGGCTACCGTCCTCAGTTCTACTTCCGTACCACTGACGTGACCGGTAACTGCGAGCTGCCGGAAGGCGTTGAAATGGTAATGCCAGGTGACAACATTCAGATGACTGTCACTCTGATCAAGACCATCGCAATGGAAGACGGTCTGCGCTTCGCTATCCGTGAAGGCGGTCGTACCGTCGGCGCCGGCGTCGTAGCCAAAATCATCGAGTAATCACTCGACCGATTGAAAAAACCCCCGCTCAGCGGGGGTTTTTTTTATTGGGTTGACACTAAATTGGGGCGTCTATAGAATCACGCCTCCTTTTAGCGGGCGTAGTGCGTCCGTTGGGAACAGCCTGGAGTCTGAAATCCAATGCAAAATCAGCAAATCCGTATCAGGTTGAAGGCTTTCGACCATCGCCTGATCGACCAATCCACCCAGGAAATCGTGGAAACCGCGAAACGTACTGGTGCACAAGTGCGTGGTCCAATTCCACTGCCTACCCGCAAAGAGCGTTTCACCGTTCTGGTCTCCCCGCACGTCAACAAAGACGCGCGTGACCAGTACGAGATTCGCACTCATAAGCGTGTTCTGGACATCGTCCAGCCAACGGATAAAACCGTTGACGCGCTGATGAAGCTTGATCTCGCGGCAGGTGTGGAAGTGCAGATCAGCCTCGGCTAAGACTTCGGTCTTGTCCGTGTAACGCTCTGAAATGGGCGGCCATAGCGGGTGAAAGCCCCGTACACTCATGAGGTTACAACATGACTATTGGTGTAGTCGGTCGTAAATGCGGTATGACCCGCGTTTTCACCGAAGAAGGTGTCTCCATTCCGGTCACGGTCATTGAGATCGAGCCGAATCGCGTCACCCAGTTCAAGACTGAAGAAACCGATGGCTACCGTGCAGTGCAAGTCACTGTCGGCGAGCGTCGTGCTTCGCGTGTGACTGCTGCTCAAGCAGGTCACTTCGCTAAAGCGAACGTTGCCGCTGGTCGCGGTGTCTGGGAGTTCCGCCTTGAAGAAGGCGAGTTCCAGGCTGGCGACTCGATCAAAGCTGAACTCTTCACTGCAGGCCAGCTGGTAGACGTTACTGGTCAGTCCAAAGGTAAAGGCTTCGCCGGTACCATCAAGCGCTGGAACTTCCGTGGTCAGGACAACACCCACGGTAACTCCGTGTCGCACCGCGTCCCAGGCTCCATCGGCCAGTGCCAGACTCCTGGTCGTGTGTTCAAGGGCAAGAAAATGTCCGGTCACATGGGCGCCGAGCGCGTGACTGTTCAGTCCCTGGAAGTAGTACGCGTAGACGCTGAACGCAACCTGCTGCTGATCAAGGGTGCCGTACCTGGCGCTACTGGCGGCGACGTGGTTGTACGTCCGGCTGTCAAGGCTCGCGGTTAAGGGGAAACTGACATGCAACTTAATGTAAATGACGCTCAGGCGATCGAAGTTTCCGAACTGACTTTCGGTGGCGAATTCAACGAGACGCTGGTTCACCAAGCAGTCGTGGCCTACATGGCCGGCGGCCGTCAGGGCACCAAGCAGCAAAAGACCCGTTCCGACGTGGCTGGTGGCGGTAAGCGCCCATGGCGTCAGAAGGGTACTGGCCGTGCTCGTGCTGGTACCACTCGTGGTCCGATCTGGCGTGGCGGTGGTGTTACCTTCGCAGCTCGCCCTCAAGATCACTCGCAAAAGCTCAACAAGAAGATGTATCGCGCAGCTCTGCGCTCCATCCTCGCTGAGCTGGTGCGTAGCGACCGTCTGGTCGTGGTTCAGGACTTCGCTGTTGAAGCACCGAAAACCAAAGATCTGCTGAACAAGCTGAACGGCATGGGTCTGAGCGACGTTCTGATCGTTTCGGACGCTGTTGATCAGAACCTGTACCTGGCTGCTCGCAACCTGCCACACGTCGATGTACGTGACGTGCAAGGTTCCGACCCGGTCAGTCTGATCGCATACGAGAAAGTGTTGATCACTGTCTCGGCCGTGAAGAAATTCGAGGAGCTGCTGGGATGAACCAGGAACGCGTATTCAAAGTCCTCCTTGGCCCGCACGTTTCCGAGAAGGCTACCGTTCTGGCTGAGAAAAAAGGCCAGTTCGTATTCAAGGTTGCTACTGACGCAACCAAGCTGGAAATCAAGAAAGCTGTCGAAGGCCTGTTCAACGTAAAAGTTGAAAACGTGTCGACCGTTAACGTTCTGGGTAAAACCAAGCGTACCGCACGTGGTCTGGGCAAGCGTAATGACTGGAAGAAGGCAATTGTCTCCCTTCAGCCAGGCCAAGATCTCGATTTCAGCAGCAGTGCTGAGTAAGGAAGGGGTGCATCATGGCAATCGTTAAATGCAAACCGACTTCCCCTGGCCGCCGTTTCGTGGTCAAGGTGGTCAACAAGGAGCTCCACAAGGGCGCTCCTCACGCACCGCTGCTCGAGAAGAAATCGAAGTCTGGTGGTCGTAACAACAATGGCCGCATTACCACTCGTCACGTTGGTGGTGGTCATAAGCAGCATTACCGTCTGGTCGACTTCCGTCGCAACGACAAAGATGGCATCCCAGCCACTGTCGAGCGTATCGAATACGATCCAAACCGTACTGCTCACATCGCCCTGCTGTGCTATGCAGACGGTGAGCGTCGCTACATCATCGCCCCTAAAGGCGTGAGCGCTGGCGACCAGCTGATCGCAGGTTCCCTGGCCCCAATCAAGGCCGGTAACTCCCTGCAGCTGCGTAACATCCCAGTAGGTAGCACCATTCACGGCATCGAACTGAAGCCGGGTAAAGGTGCACAGATCGCTCGTTCCGCTGGTGCTTCGGCTCAGCTGATCGCTCGCGAAGGTGTCTACGTGACCCTGCGTCTGCGCTCTGGTGAAATGCGTAAAGTACTGGCTGAGTGCCGTGCGACCCTGGGCGAAGTCTCGAACTCCGAGCACAGCCTGCGTTCGCTGGGTAAAGCAGGTGCCAAACGCTGGCGCGGCGTTCGCCCAACCGTTCGTGGCGTTGCCATGAACCCGGTTGACCACCCGCATGGTGGTGGTGAAGGTCGTACCTCCGGTGGTCGTCATCCGGTATCGCCATGGGGCTTCCCAACCAAGGGTGCTAAAACCCGTGGTAATAAGCGTACCGACAACATGATCGTCCGTCGTCGCAAGTAACTAGAGGGATACGACAGTGCCACGTTCTCTGAAAAAAGGTCCTTTTATCGATCTTCACCTGTTGAAGAAGGTCGAAGTGGCGGTGGAGAAGAACGATCGCAAGCCAGTTAAAACCTGGTCGCGTCGCTCGATGATCCTGCCACAAATGGTCGGTCTGACCATCGCGGTTCACAACGGTCGCCAACATGTCCCAGTTCTCGTGAACGAAGACATGGTCGGCCACAAACTGGGCGAGTTCGCCGGTACCCGCACCTATCGCGGGCACGTGGCTGACAAGAAAGCCAAGCGTTAAGGGGTAAGGAAATGGAAGTAGCCGCTAAGTTGTCGGGCGCTCGCATCTCCGCCCAGAAAGCCCGCTTGGTCGCCGACCAGATCCGCGGGAAGAAGGTGGGCGAAGCGCTCAACCTGTTGGCCTTCAGCAGCAAAAAAGCCGCTGAAATCATGAAGAAAGTCCTCGAGTCGGCCGTTGCCAACGCCGAACACAACGAAGGCGCAGACGTTGATGACCTGAAGGTCTCCACCGTCTTCGTCAACGAAGGGCGTTCGCTGAAGCGCATCATGCCACGTGCCAAAGGCCGTGCTGATCGCATCGTCAAGCGGTCTTGCCATATCACTGTCAAGGTTGCGGACAAGTAACGGAGTCGATCAGATGGGTCAGAAAGTACATCCCACTGGCATTCGCCTGGGAATCGTCAAGGAGCACACCTCCGTCTGGTACGCAGACGGTGCTACTTACGCAGATTACCTGTTGAAGGATCTGAAAACACGTGAGTACCTCCAAGACAAACTAAAAAGCGCGTCCGTAAGCCGTATCGATATTCATCGTCCGGCTCAAACTGCACGCATCACCATCCACACCGCTCGTCCCGGTATCGTTATCGGTAAGAAAGGTGAGGATGTCGAGAAGCTGCGTCAGGACCTGACCAAGCAGATGGGTGTGCCTGTGCACATCAACATCGAAGAGATCCGCAAGCCGGAACTCGACGCTATGCTGGTTGCGCAGAGCGTAGCTCAGCAGCTGGAACGCCGCGTAATGTTCCGTCGCGCCATGAAGCGCGCCGTACAGAACGCCATGCGTATTGGTGCCAAGGGCATCAAGATCCAGGTGAGCGGTCGTCTCGGCGGCGCCGAGATTGCTCGTACCGAGTGGTATCGCGAAGGTCGTGTGCCTCTGCACACCCTGCGTGCCGATATCGACTACAACACCTACGAAGCTCACACCACTTACGGTGTGATCGGTGTGAAGGTTTGGATCTTCAAAGGCGAAGTTATTGGTGGTCGCCAAGAAGAACTGAAACCACAAGCACCAGCGCCTCGTAAAAAAGCTGCTAAGTAAGGGGTACGCCAAATGTTGCAACCAAAGCGTACAAAATTCCGCAAGCAGATGACTGGCCACAACCGTGGTCTGGCACTGCGCGGTAGCAAAGTCAGCTTCGGCGAATTCGCCCTGAAAGCTGTTGCTCGCGGTCGCCTCACCGCTCGCCAGATCGAGTCGGCACGTCGTGCTCTGACTCGTCACGTGAAACGTGGCGGTAAGATCTGGATCCGTGTCTTCCCGGACAAGCCGATCTCCAAGAAACCTCTCGAGGTTCGTATGGGTAAAGGTAAGGGTTCCGTGGAATACTGGGTTGCCCAGATCCAGCCAGGCAAAGTCCTGTACGAGATCGAGGGTGTTTCTGAAGAGCTGGCGCGCGAAGCTTTCGCCCTGGCTGCTGCAAAGCTGCCTCTCGCCACCTCCTTTGTTAAGCGGACGGTGATGTGATGAAAGCGAATGAACTTCGTGAAAAATCGGCACAGCAGCTGAACGAGCAACTGCTCGGCTTGCTGCGCGACCAGTTCAATCTGCGTATGCAGAAAGCAACTGGCCAGTTGGGGCAGTCGCACCTGCTCTCGCAAGTTAAGCGTGACATCGCTCGCGTGAAAACTGTGCTCAACCAGCAGGCAGGTAAGTGATCATGGCTGAAGCTGAAAAAACCGTCCGTACGCTGACTGGCCGTGTCGTCAGCGACAAAATGGACAAGACCATCACCGTTCTGATCGAGCGTCGCGTAAAGCACCCGATCTACGGTAAATACGTTAAGCGTTCGACTAAGCTGCACGCGCACGACGAAGCCAACCAGTGCAAGATCGGCGACAAGGTTTCCATCCGTGAAACCCGTCCGCTGGCCAAGACCAAGTCCTGGGCACTGGTTGAAGTCCTCGAACGCGCTGTTGAAGTCTAAGGGCTAGGGGTCGGAGAAATTTTATGATTCAGACTCAATCCATGCTCGATGTGGCCGATAACAGCGGCGCTCGTCGCGTCATGTGCATCAAGGTACTCGGCGGTTCGCACCGCCGTTACGCCGGCATCGGTGACATCATCAAAGTAACCGTCAAGGAAGCAATTCCGCGCGGTAAGGTCAAAAAAGGCCAAGTGATGACCGCTGTTGTCGTCCGTACCCGTCACGGTGTACGTCGCGCTGACGGTTCCATCATTCGTTTCGACGGCAACGCTGCTGTTCTGCTGAACAACAAGCAAGAGCCGATCGGCACTCGCATCTTCGGGCCAGTGACCCGTGAACTTCGTACTGAGAAGTTCATGAAGATCGTCTCGCTCGCCCCTGAAGTGCTGTAAGGAGATCCGACATGCAAAAGATTCGTCGTGACGACGAGATCATCGTGATCGCCGGCAAAGACAAAGGTAAGCGCGGTAAGGTGCTGAAGGTTCTCGCTGATGACCGTCTGGTCATCGGTGGCGTGAACCTGGTCAAGCGTCATACCAAGCCTAACCCGATGGCGGGCGTTCAGGGCGGTATCGTCGAGAAAGAAGCGCCTCTGCACGCTTCCAACGTTGCCATCTTCAACGGCGAAACCAACAAGGCTGACCGCGTTGGTTTCAAAGTAGAAGACGGTAAGAAAATTCGTGTCTTCAAGTCGACCCAAAAAGCGGTTGATGCTTGAACACTGCTAGGTAGAAGACCATGGCACGACTGAAAGAGATTTACCGGAACGAAATCGCTCCCAAGCTTAAGGAAGAACTTAAGCTGTCGAACGTGATGGAAGTTCCGCGCGTTACCAAAATCACCCTGAACATGGGTCTGGGCGAAGCGATCGGCGACAAAAAAGTCATCGAGCACGCTGTTGCCGACCTGGAAAAGATCACCGGTCAAAAGCCGGTCGTGACTTTCGCTCGTAAATCCATCGCGGGCTTCAAAGTCCGTGAAGGATGGCCGATCGGCGTCAAGGTGACCCTGCGTAGCGACAAGATGTACGAATTCCTGGACCGCCTGCTGGCGATCTCCCTGCCTCGGGTTCGCGACTTCCGCGGCCTGAATGCCAAGTCCTTCGATGGCCGTGGCAACTACAGCATGGGCGTGAAAGAGCAGATCATCTTCCCGGAAATCGATTACGACAAGATCGATGCTCTGCGCGGTTTGGACATCACCCTGACCACCACTGCTCGTTCGGATGACGAAGGCCGCGCTCTGCTGCGTGCTTTCAAATTCCCGTTCCGCAACTGATTGGAGTAGGAAAATGGCCAAGAAGAGCATGAAAAACCGCGAGCTGAAGCGTCAGCTCACGGTAGCCAAGTTCGCCAAAAAGCGTGCTGAGCTGAAAGCGACCATCGTCAACCTGAACGCCTCTCCAGAAGAGCGTTTCGCTGCCGTTGTCGCTCTGCAGAAGCAGCCACGTGATGCCAGCGCTGCGCGTCTGCGCAACCGTTGCCGCCTGACCGGTCGTCCTCACGGTGTATACCGTAAGTTCGGCCTGGGCCGTAACATGCTGCGTCAAGCGGCAATGCGCGGTGACGTACCAGGTCTGGTCAAGGCCTCCTGGTAATCGCTGCAGGTGTGATCCCGGTGGAAGGGGAGCAATCTTCCGACCGCCGGTGACCTCGCCAACAAACAAGCCCCTATATGGGGCTTGTTTCGTTTCTACCTTGTGTCTAGAATGACCGGCTCACCTGAGCCTGGGTTTTTTGCCCAATCCGCTCGGGTGGTTGTGATAGCCGCAAGGCTAATAATTCTTGTATCAGGAGCATCTAGCCCATGAGTATGCAGGACCCGTTAGCGGACATGCTAACTCGCATCCGTAATGCCCAGATGGCTGAAAAGTCCGTCGTAAGCATGCCTTCCTCTACGCTGAAGGTCGCGGTTGCCAAAGTTCTGAAGGATGAAGGTTACATCGCTGGCTACCAAGTCAGTGGCGAAGCCAAGCCCTCCCTGTCGATCGAACTGAAGTACTTCGAAGGCCGTCCGGTCATCGAGGAACTGAAGCGCTCCAGCCGTCCAGGCCTGCGCCAGTACAAGGCCGTTACCGATCTGCCGAAAGTACGTGGCGGTTTGGGCGTGTCTATTGTCTCCACCAACAAAGGTGTGATGACTGATCGCGCTGCGCGCGCTGCCGGTGTCGGCGGCGAAGTTCTCTGCACAGTGTTCTAAGGGGGGATAGACATGTCTCGCGTCGCTAAGAACCCCGTTAAGCTGCCATCTGGTGTCGAAGTCAAATTCGCCGGCCAGCAGCTTTCGGTGAAGGGTGCCAAAGGCACTCTCGAACTGAACGTTCACTCGTCTGTTGAAGTTACCGAAGAGTCTGGTGAGCTGCGTTTCGTCGCTCGCAATGGTGACCAGCAAGCTCGCGCCATGGCCGGTACTACCCGCGCTCTGGTCAACAACATGGTCCAGGGCGTAAGCCAAGGCTTCGAGCGCAAGCTCCAGCTGGTCGGTGTTGGTTACAAGGCACAGGCCAAGGGCACTATCCTGAACCTGGCCCTGGGCTTCTCGCACCCAGTGGACTACGAACTGCCAGCCGGTATCACCGCTGAAACGCCTAGCCAGACCGACATCCTGATCAAGGGTATCGACAAGCAGCTGGTAGGTCAGGTGGCCGCTGAAATCCGCGACTTCCGTCCACCAGAGCCTTACAAAGGTAAAGGTGTGCGTTACGCGGACGAAGTAGTCCGTCGTAAAGAAGCCAAGAAGAAGTAGGGCCTAGCAAATGACCGACAAAAAAGTTACTCGACTGCGTCGCGCTCGCAAAGCACGCCTCAAGATGCACGAACTCGAAGTCGTGCGCCTGTGCGTGTTCCGCTCCTCGCAGCACATCTACGCCCAGGTCATTTCGGCCGACGGCAGCAAGGTTCTGGCAAGCGCCTCGACCTTGGACAAAGACCTGCGTGATGGCGCCACTGGCAACATCGACGCGGCCACTAAGGTTGGCAAGCTGGTAGCTGAGCGTGCGAAAGCCGCCGGTGTATCTCAAGTTGCCTTTGACCGTTCCGGCTTCAAGTACCATGGCCGCGTCAAAGCGCTGGCTGATGCTGCTCGTGAAGGCGGGCTGGAGTTCTAAGTTATGGCAAATAACGATCAAAAGCGCGACGAAGGCTACATCGAGAAGCTGGTTCAAGTTAACCGCGTTGCCAAGACCGTAAAAGGCGGCCGTATCTTCACCTTCACCGCGTTGACCGTGGTTGGTGATGGTAAAGGTCGTGTCGGCTTCGGCCGTGGCAAATCGCGCGAAGTACCTGCTGCGATCCAGAAAGCCATGGAAGCTGCTCGTCGCAACATGATCCAGGTTGACCTGAAGGGCACCACCCTGCAGTACGCCACCAAGGCTGCCCACGGCGCCTCGAAGGTTTACATGCAGCCTGCCTCGGAAGGTACCGGTATCATCGCCGGCGGTGCAATGCGTGCTGTCCTGGAAGTTGCTGGCGTTCAGAACGTTCTGGCCAAGTGCTACGGTTCGACCAACCCAGTGAACGTGGTTTACGCCACCTTCAAGGGTCTGAAAGCCATGCAATCTCCTGAATCCATTGCTGCCAAGCGCGGCAAGAGCGTCGAGGAGATCTTCTGATCATGGCAACCGTTAAAGTAACGCTGATCAAGAGCGTCTCGGGCCGTATCCCTAACCACAAACTGTGCGTTAAGGGTCTGGGTCTGCGTCGCATCGGTCACACTGTAGAAGTCCAGGATACTCCCGAGAATCGCGGGATGATCAACAAGGCTTACTACATGCTGCGCGTCGAGGGTTAATCGATGAAACTCAATGATCTGAGTCCAGCGCCGGGTTCCCGTCGCGAAAAGCATCGTCCGGGTCGTGGTATCGGTAGCGGTCTGGGTAAGACCGGCGGCCGTGGCCACAAAGGTCAGACCTCCCGTTCGGGTGGTTCGATCGCTCCGGGCTTCGAAGGCGGTCAACAGCCGCTGCACCGTCGTCTGCCGAAATTCGGCTTCGTTTCCCTGAAAGCCATGGACCGCGCAGAAGTGCGTCTGTCCGAGCTGGCCAAAGTGGAAGGCGACGTGATCTCCGTGCAATCCCTGAAGGATGCCAACGTGATCAACCAGCACATTCAGCGTGTGAAAATCATGCTGTCTGGCGAAGTTACTCGCGCAGTCACCATCAAGGGCATCGCAGCCACCAAGGGTGCGCGTGCGGCTATCGAAGCAGCTGGCGGCAAATTCGAGGAATAAATGGCTAAGCAAGGTGCTCTCTCTTCGCTCGGTAAGGGCGGGATGTCGGAACTCTGGGCTCGTCTGCGCTTTCTGTTCATGGCGATCATCGTCTATCGGATAGGTGCGCATATCCCGGTTCCAGGCATCAATCCGGACCGTCTGGCGGATCTGTTTCGGCAGAATGAGGGGACCATTCTTAGCTTGTTCAACATGTTTTCCGGTGGCGCGCTTGAGCGCATGAGCATCTTTGCACTGGGGATCATGCCGTACATTTCGGCATCGATCATCATGCAGCTGATGACGGCGGTCAGCCCGCAACTGGAGCAGTTGAAGAAGGAAGGTGAAGCTGGCCGTCGCAAGATCAGCCAGTACACCCGCTACGGCACCGTTATCCTGGCGCTGGTCCAAGCCATTGGCATGTCCATTGGCCTGGCCAACCAGGGCGTGGCGTTTTCTGTCGGCCTGGGCTTCCATGTCGTCGCGGTTTCCACGTTTGTGGCCGGCGCGATGTTCATGATGTGGCTGGGCGAGCAGATCACCGAGCGCGGTGTGGGCAACGGTATCTCGATGTTGATCTTCGCAGGTATCGTTGCCGGTCTTCCGAGAGCAATCGGGCAGTCTTTCGAGTCTGCGCGTACAGGCGATATCAACATTTTCGCCCTGGTCGCAATCGGTTTGCTGGCAGTAGCGATTATCGGTTTCGTGGTGTTCATTGAGCGTGGTCAGCGTCGTATCGCCGTTCACTACGCCAAGCGTCAGCAGGGCCGCAAGGTCTTCGCTGCGCAGACCAGCCACTTGCCGTTGAAGGTGAACATGGCGGGGGTTATCCCGGCTATTTTCGCCAGCAGCATTTTGCTGTTCCCGGCTTCGCTGGGTGCCTGGTTCGGTCAGTCCGAAGGTATGGGCTGGTTGCAGGACATCTCGCAGTCGATCGCTCCTGGTCAGCCGTTGAACATCTTGCTGTTTAGTGCAGGGATCATTTTCTTCTGCTTCTTCTACACAGCGCTGATGTTCAATCCGAAAGACGTAGCGGAAAACCTGAAGAAGTCCGGTGCCTTTATTCCGGGTATCCGTCCTGGTGAACAGTCGGCTCGCTACATTGATGGCGTTCTGACCCGTTTGACCATGTTCGGTGCTCTTTACATGATGGCCGTCTGCCTTCTGCCCCAGTTCCTGGTGGTGGCAGCAAATGTGCCGTTCTACCTTGGCGGGACCTCGTTGCTGATTGTGGTAGTGGTTGTGATGGACTTCATGTCCCAAGTACAATCGCACCTCGTTTCGCACCAGTACGAATCCCTGATGAAGAAAGCCAACCTGAAAGGCTACGGTGGCAGCGGTTTGCTGCGCTGATACGCCCCTAAGGTTCGAGGAGTCGGTAATGAAAGTTCGTGCATCGGTGAAAAAGCTGTGCCGTAACTGCAAGATCATCCGTCGCGAAGGCGTCGTACGAGTGATCTGCAGCGCGGAACCGCGTCACAAACAGCGCCAAGGCTGAGTGTGATCGTCGCTTCAAACCCAGCAGCTAGTGTGCTGCTGGGTTGATTATTCGTTTCTACAGCGATATTATCTCGCGCCCTATTTCTTGGCTTCCGGGGCGTAGGTAGCTGTCAATTGGAGTCCCACTGAATGGCCCGTATTGCAGGCGTCAACATTCCAGATAACAAGCATACTGTTATCTCGCTGACCTACATCTATGGTGTCGGTCGCACAACTGCGCAGAAGATCTGTGCAGACGCTGGTGTAAACCCAGCCGCTAAGATCAAGGATCTGAGCGACGAGCAAATCGAAACCCTGCGTGGCGAAGTCGCGAAGTTCACCACCGAAGGTGACCTGCGTCGTGACATCAACATGAAGATCAAGCGCTTGATGGACCTGGGTTGCTACCGCGGCCTGCGTCATCGTAAAGGTCTGCCGGTTCGCGGTCAGCGCACCAAGACCAACGCACGCACCCGTAAGGGCCCGCGTAAGCCGATCCGCAAGTAACCGCCCAGGAATATAGACATGGCAAAACCTGCTGCTCGTCCTCGTAAGAAAGTCAAAAAGACAGTGGTTGATGGCATCGCCCACATCCATGCGTCTTTCAACAACACCATCGTGACCATCACCGACCGTCAGGGCAATGCTTTGTCCTGGGCGACCTCCGGTGGTTCGGGTTTCCGTGGTTCGCGCAAATCCACCCCGTTCGCAGCACAGATCGCTGCTGAGCGTGCTGGTCAAGCTGCGCTGGAATACGGTCTGAAGAACCTCGACGTTAACGTCAAGGGTCCAGGTCCAGGTCGTGAGTCCGCCGTTCGTGCATTGAACAGCTGCGGCTACAAGATCGCCAGCATCACCGACGTGACGCCAATCCCGCACAACGGGTGCCGTCCGCCGAAGAAGCGTCGCGTGTAATCAGGAGACAGAAGAATGGCACGTTACATTGGTCCAAAATGCAAACTGTCTCGTCGTGAAGGCACCGATCTGTTCCTGAAGAGCGGCGTTCGCGCTCTGGAATCGAAGTGCAACATCGAAGCAGCCCCAGGTATCCACGGCCAGCGCCGTGGCCGTCAGTCCGACTACGGTACCCAGCTGCGCGAGAAACAAAAAGTCCGTCGTATCTACGGTGTTCTGGAGCGTCAGTTCCGCGGTTACTACCAAGCTGCTGCCTCGAAAAAAGGCGCAACCGGTGAGAACCTGCTGCAACTGCTCGAGTGCCGTCTGGATAACGTCGTCTACCGTATGGGCTTCGGCTCGACTCGTTCCGAGTCCCGTCAGCTGGTTTCGCACAAAGCGATCAGCGTCAACGGTAAGACTGTAAACATTCCATCCTACCAAGTTCGTCCGGGTGACGTGGTCGCGGTTCGCGAGAAGTCGCTGAGCCAGCTGCGCATTGTTCAAGCCCTTGAACTGTGCGCCCAGCGTGGCCGCGTTGAGTGGGTTGACGTGGATGCTGCTAAAAAGTCGGGCGTTTTCAAGAACGTTCCTGCTCGCAGCGACCTGTCTGCCGACATCAACGAGAACCTGATTGTCGAGCTCTACTCCAAGTAAGGGCTAGAAAATAGGTGCATCCATGCAGATTTCGGTAAATGAGTTCCTGACTCCCCGCCACATTGATGTGCAGGTAGTCAGTCCGACCCGCGCCAAGATCACGCTCGAGCCTCTCGAGCGTGGCTTCGGCCATACCCTGGGCAACGCGCTGCGCCGCATCCTGTTGTCCTCCATGCCTGGCTGTGCAGTAGTCGAGGCCGAGATCGATGGCGTACTCCATGAGTACTCCGCGATCGAAGGTGTTCAGGAAGACGTAATTGAAATCCTGTTGAACCTGAAAGGCCTGGCTATCAAACTGCACGGTCGTGACGAAGTTACGCTGACCTTGTCGAAAAAGGGTTCGGGGGTGGTTACCGCTGCCGATATTCAGCTGGATCACGATGTCGAGATCGTCAACCCCGATCACGTAATCGCGAACCTGGCGTCGAACGGCGCCCTGAACATGAAGCTCACCGTAGCTCGTGGTCGTGGTTACGAGCCGGCCGACTCCCGTCAAACCGACGAAGACGAAAGCCGTAGCATTGGCCGTCTGCAGTTGGACGCTTCGTTCAGCCCGGTGCGTCGTATCGCCTATGTGGTCGAAAACGCCCGTGTTGAACAGCGTACCAACTTGGACAAGCTGGTCATTGATCTGGAAACCAACGGCACCCTGGATCCTGAAGAGGCAATCCGCCGCGCTGCGACCATCCTGCAACAGCAGCTGGCCGCGTTCGTCGACCTCAAAGGTGACAGTGAGCCTGTCGTAGTCGAGCAGGAAGACGAGATCGATCCGATCCTGCTGCGTCCGGTTGACGACCTGGAACTGACTGTACGTTCGGCCAACTGCCTCAAGGCGGAGAACATCTACTACATCGGCGACCTGATTCAGCGTACCGAAGTAGAGCTGTTGAAGACTCCTAACCTGGGCAAGAAGTCCCTGACTGAAATCAAGGACGTCCTGGCCTCTCGTGGTCTGTCTCTCGGCATGCGCCTCGACAACTGGCCGCCTGCAAGTCTTAAGAAAGACGACAAGGCGACCGCCTGATCGTCGTAATCACCGAACGTAGTGTTTGGTAAGGAATGAATCATGCGTCATCGTAAAAGTGGACGTCACCTGAGCCGTACCAGCTCTCACCGCAAAGCTATGTTCCAGAACATGGCTGTGTCGCTGATCGAGCACGAGCTGATCAAAACCACCCTGCCGAAAGCCAAGGAACTGCGCCGCGTTGCCGAGCCGCTGATCACCCTGGCCAAGGAAGACAGCGTTGCTAACCGTCGTCTGGCCTTCGACCGTACCCGTTCGAAGTCCGCTGTTGGCAAACTGTTCAACGATCTGGGCAAGCGTTACGCCACCCGTCAGGGCGGCTACCTGCGCATCCTGAAGTGCGGTTTCCGCGCTGGCGACAACGCGCCTATGGCGTACGTCGAGCTGGTTGATCGTCCAGTCGGTGGTGCTGTAGAAGCTGCCGAGTAAGACGTTCTGTCTGCTACAAAGAACCGGGCCTTGTGCCCGGTTTTTTGTGTCTGCAAGTATTGTTAATTTCTATTGATACAAGTCATGTAATGAATTTGTCCTGAAGCGACCGCTCGTCAATACTCCTATCCAAGCCGATTAGCCGGCAGTTCTAGACCGATAAGGAGAGCCCATGAGCAAGATTCTCACCACCGCCAGCGGTGCACCTGTAGCTGACAACCAGAATTCCCGCTCTGCCGGCCCCCGCGGCCCGCTGCTGCTCGACGATTTCCACCTGATCGAGAAGCTCGCCCACTTCAACCGCGAGAACATCCCAGAACGTCGTGTTCACGCCAAGGGTTCGGGCGCGTACGGCACCTTTACCGTTACCCGCGACATCACCGGCTACACCAGCGCCAAGCTGTTCGAACAGGTCGGCAAGGAGACCGAAACCTTCCTGCGCTTCTCCACGGTCGGTGGCGAACGTGGTTCGGCTGACACCGAGCGTGATCCGCGTGGTTTCGCCGTCAAGTTCTATACCGAGGAAGGCAACTGGGACATCGTTGGCAACAACACCCCGGTGTTCTTCATCCGTGACCCGCTCAAGTTCCCGGACTTTATCCACACCCAGAAGCGCCACCCGCAGTCCAACCTGAAGAACGCGCAAATGATGTGGGACTTCTGGTCACACTCGCCCGAGGCGCTGCACCAGGTCACCATCCTGTTCTCTGACCGCGGCATCCCGGACGGCTACCGTCACATGCACGGGTTTGGCAGCCACACCTACAGCCTGATCAGCGCCGCCGGTGAACGTACCTGGGTGAAGTGGCACTTCAAGACCCAGCAAGGCATCAAGAACCTCGCCCCTGCTGACGCTGCACGCTTGGCCGGTACAGACCCGGACTACGCCCAGCGCGACCTGTTCGAGGCCATCGAGCGCGGCGACTACCCGCGCTGGACCGTGTGCATCCAGGTGATGACTGAGGCCGAGGCCGCCAGCCGTGACGAGAACCCGTTCGATGTGACCAAGACCTGGTCGCAGAAGGATTATCCGCTGATTGAGGTGGGCGTACTGGAGCTCAACCGTAACCCGCTCAACTACTTCGCTGAGGTCGAGCAAGCGGCGTTTGGTCCGAGCAACATGGTCCCAGGTGTCGGGCTGTCGCCTGACCGCATGCTGCAGGGCCGGGTGTTCGCCTACGCCGATGCACACCGCTACCGCGTGGGCACCAACCACCAGCAGTTGCCGGTCAACGCACCGCGCTCTGCGGTCAACAGCTACCAGCGTGATGGTTCGATGGCTATTGGCAGCTACGGCAGCGCGCCGAACTACGAGCCCAATAGCTATGGCGATGCACCCAAGCAGTCGCCACGCCATGCTGAGCCTGCCCTGGCCCTGAATGGCTCGGCTGATCGCTACGATCACCGTGAGGACAATGACTACTACAGCCACGCCGGTGCACTGTTCCGCTTGATGAACGAACACCAGAAGGCCCTGCTGATCAACAACATCGCGGGCGCCATGGCAGGCGTGAGCGACGATGTCATCCAACGCCAGTTGCAGTACTTCTTCAAGGCTGACCCGGCCTACGGTGAGGGCATTGCCAAGGCGCTGGGCGTGAATCTCGCCTAAGTCGAAGTGATAAGAAGAACCGCCCTCATTTGGGCGGTTTTTCAATGAATATCACTACTGTTTAACCGATTTTTTGCATCTAATTGCGCGTTTTTCAGTGACCGCGAGCAAAACGTGGTTCACACTATGTCCATTGATGTTTTCACATGGAGAAGCAGGGCGATGCAAGGTCACCCGGACGTAATCAACTACCTCGTCACGTTGCTGAAGGGCGAACTGGCAGCACGCGACCAGTACTTCATTCACTCGCGTATGTATGAAGACTGGGGCCTGTCCAAGCTCTACGAGCGCATCAACCACGAGATGGAAGAAGAAACGCAGCACGCCGACGCGCTGATGCGCCGTATCCTCATGCTCGAAGGCACCCCCGACATGCGCGCGGATGACCTCGAAGTCGGCAGCACCGTGCCGGAGATGATCGAAGCCGACCTCAAGCTGGAATACAAGGTCCGCGCCGCGCTGTGCAAAGGCATCGAGCTGTGCGAGCTGCACAAGGACTACATCAGCCGCGACATCTTGCGCGCGCAGTTGGCCGATACCGAAGAAGATCACACCTACTGGCTGGAGAAGCAGCAGGGCCTGATCAAGGTTATCGGCCTGGAGAACTACCTGCAGTCGCAGATGTAAGTTATCCACAGTCAATAAAAAGCCCCTGGCACTTACGGTGCCAGGGGCTTTTTTATGCACAGGCGAATCAGGCCCGGTCACGCTCCAACAGCGGCTTGAGGTAATGCCCGGTGTAGGACTGCTTCATCTTGGCCAGTTCTTCCGGTGTACCGCTGGCAATGATCTGCCCACCTTTGGAGCCACCTTCCGGCCCCAAGTCCACCAGCCAGTCGGCGGTCTTGATCACGTCCAGGTTGTGCTCGATCACCACCACGGTGTTGCCGTGGTCGCGCAGGCGGTGCAGCACATCGAGCAACTGCTGGATATCGGCAAAGTGCAGGCCCGTGGTTGGCTCGTCGAGGATATACAGGGTCTTGCCGGTATCGCGCTTGGACAGCTCGCGGGACAGCTTCACCCGCTGAGCCTCACCGCCCGACAAGGTAGTCGCCGACTGGCCCAGCTTGATGTAGGACAGGCCTACGTCCATCAGGGTTTGCAGCTTGCGCGCTAACGCCGGGACCGCGTCGAAGAACTCGCGGGCGTCCTCGATGGTCATTTCCAGCACCTCGTGGATGTTCTTGCCCTTGTACTTGATCTCCAGGGTTTCGCGGTTGTAGCGCTTGCTTTTGCACACGTCGCACGGCACGTAGATGTCGGGCAGGAAGTGCATCTCGACCTTGATCAGGCCATCGCCCTGGCAGGCCTCGCAACGGCCGCCCTTGACGTTGAACGAGAAGCGCCCTGGGCCGTAGCCGCGTGAGCGCGATTCTGGAACACCCGAGAACAGCTCGCGGATCGGCGTGAAAATGCCGGTGTAGGTTGCCGGGTTCGAACGCGGTGTGCGACCAATCGGGCTCTGGTCGATATCCACCACTTTGTCCAGGTGCTGCATGCCATCCATGCTGCTGTGCGGCGCGGCTTCCAGGCTGCTCGCGCCGTTGAGCGCGGTAGCGGCGAGCGGGTACAGGGTGTTGTTGATCAGGGTCGATTTGCCCGAACCCGACACGCCCGTTACGCAGGTCAGCAGGCCGATCGGGATTTCCAGGTCGACGTTCTGCAGGTTGTTACCGCGCGCGCCCTTGAGCTTCAGCGAGAGTTTCTTGTCGCGTGGCGTGCGTTTGGCTGGGACGACGATTTTCTTGCGCCCGGACAGGTATTTGCCAGTCAGCGAGTCAGGATGCGCCATGACCTCCTCGGGCGTGCCCTCGGCGACGATCTGGCCGCCATGCACCCCGGCACCCGGGCCGATGTCCACCACATAGTCGGCTAAACGAATAGCGTCTTCGTCGTGTTCCACCACGATGACCGTATTGCCCAGGTCGCGCAGGTGGTTGAGGGTGGCCAGCAAGCGGTCGTTGTCACGTTGATGAAGACCGATGGACGGTTCATCGAGGATGTACATCACCCCGACCAGGCCCGCACCGATCTGGCTGGCCAGGCGGATGCGCTGGGCCTCACCACCCGATAGTGTGTCGGCGCTGCGGTCCAGGGTGAGGTAGTCCAGGCCGACGTTGACCAGAAACTGCAGGCGCTCGCAGATTTCCTTGAGAATTTTCGCTGCAATTTCACCACGGCGCCCGGTCAGGGTCAGCTCGCCGAAGTAGCTGCTGGCTTCACCGATCGGCAGGTTGGTGACGGCCGGTAGGGTTTTTTCGCCCACCCACACGTGCCGAGCTTCGCGCCGCAGACGGGTGCCGCGGCAGTCAGGGCAGGGTTGGGTGCCGAGCAGTTTGGCCAGCTCTTCACGCACGGTGGCCGACTCGGTCTCGCGGTAGCGCCGCTCCAGGTTCGGCACGATGCCTTCGAACGGGTGCGAGCGTTTGACGATGTCGCCGCGGTCATTGAGGTATTTGAAGTCGACGCTCTGCTTGCCGCTGCCTTGCAGGATCACCTTCTGGTGCTCGGCCGACAGCTCGCCGAACGGCGCCTCAAGGCTGAACCCGTAGTGCGCGGCCAGCGAGCCAAGCATCTGGAAGTAATAGACGTTGCGCCGGTCCCAGCCGCGTATAGCGCCCTCGGCCAGGGTCAGCTCGGTGTTGACCAGGCGTTTGGTGTCGAAGAACTGTTTGACCCCCAGGCCGTCACAGGTCGGACAAGCACCGGCCGGGTTGTTGAAGGAGAACAGCTTGGGCTCCAGCTCACTGATCGCATGGCCACAGACCGGGCAGGCGAAGCGGGCGGAGAAGATCATCTCTTCGCCTTCTTCGTCGTCCATCGGCGCCACCAAGGCGATACCGTCGGCCAATTTGAGTGCCGTCTCGAACGACTCGGCCAGACGCTGCTGCAGGTCGGCGCGGACCTTGAAGCGGTCTACCACCACATCGATGCTGTGCTTCTTCTGTTTATCCAGCTTGGGCAGCTCATCGAGCTCGTAGAGCTTGCCGTTGACCCGCGCGCGGACGAAGCCCTGGGCGCGCAGCTCGTCGAACACGGCCAAGTGCTCGCCCTTGCGCTCGCGGATCACCGGTGCCAGCAGCATCAGCTTGCTGCCTTCGGGGCGCTCCAGTACCAGGTCGACCATCTGGCTGACGGTCTGCGCCTCCAGCGGGATGTCGTGGTCCGGGCAGCGCGGCGTGCCAACGCGGGCGTAAAGCAGGCGCAGGTAGTCGTAGATCTCGGTGATGGTGCCGACGGTGGAGCGGGGGTTGTGCGAGGTCGACTTCTGCTCGATGGAAATGGCCGGGGAGAGGCCTTCGATGGTGTCGACGTCGGGCTTTTCCATCATCGACAGGAACTGCCGGGCATAGGCCGACAGGGATTCGACATAACGGCGCTGGCCTTCGGCGTACAGTGTGTCGAACGCCAGTGAGGACTTGCCGGACCCGGACAGGCCGGTGATGACGATCAGCTTGTCCCGCGGCAGGGTCAGGTCGATGTTCTTCAGGTTGTGGGTACGTGCCCCACGAATCAGGATCTTGTCCACTGCGGCCTCGCTCGGCGGGCATAAACAAAGAAGTATACGGCGCGCTGCCAGTACGCGGCAAAGCGTCGCGTATATGCCGTCAAGCTGTCGGACTGATAGAATCGCCGCCGGTTCACACGAGGTTAATCCATGCACGACACCCACAACGAGCGCATGAGTGGCAGCGAAACCCGCGCCGCAGGCGGCCTGGCCCTGGTCTTTGCCTTTCGTATGCTGGGCATGTTCATGGTCTTGCCGGTGCTGGCCACCTACGGCATGGACCTGGCCGGTGCCACACCCGCGCTGATTGGCCTGGCCATTGGCGCCTACGGCCTTACCCAGGCGGTCCTGCAGATCCCGTTCGGCATGGTGTCCGACCGCATCGGCCGGCGCCCGGTAATTTACCTGGGGCTGGTGATCTTCGCCCTGGGCAGCGTGCTGGCGGCCCAGGCCGACTCTATCTGGGGGGTCATCGCCGGGCGCATTCTGCAGGGCGCGGGGGCGATTTCCGCCGCCGTCATGGCACTGCTGTCCGACCTGACCCGGGAACAGCATCGCACCAAGGCCATGGCCATGATCGGCATGAGCATCGGCCTGTCGTTCGCTGTCGCCATGGTCGTCGGCCCGCTGTTGACCCGTGCCTACGGGCTGTCAGGATTGTTCTTGTCCACGGCAGGGCTTGCGCTGGTGGGCACCCTGCTGATCGCCTTCGTCGTGCCTAGCACTCACAGCACCTTGCAGCACCGTGAGTCGGGCGTTGCCCGCCAGGCACTGGGCCCGACCCTGCGCCATCCGGACCTTCTGCGCCTGGACATCAGTATCTTCATCCTCCACGCCATCCTCATGGCCAGCTTCGTCGCACTGCCCTTGGCCTTCGTCGAGCGTGGCGGCCTGCCCAAGGAAGAGCACTGGTGGGTCTACCTGACCGCGCTGTTCATCTCATTTTTTGCAATGATCCCGTTCATCATCTACGGCGAAAAAAAGCGCAAGATGAAACGCGTACTGGCCGGAGCGGTCAGTGTGTTGCTGCTGGTCGAGGTGTTCTTCTGGCAGTGGGCTGACAACTTGCGCGGACTGGTGATTGGCACCGTGGTATTCTTTACCGCATTCAACCTGCTGGAAGCCTCGCTGCCTTCGTTGGTGAGCAAGGTGTCGCCTGCGGGTGGCAAGGGAACGGCGATGGGGGTGTACTCCACCAGCCAGTTCCTGGGCGCCGCCCTGGGGGGCATCCTCGGTGGCTGGTTGTTCCAGCACGGTGGGCTGAACATGGTGTTCCTCGGTTGCGCGCTGCTGTGTGCCGTATGGTTGGTCGTCGCGTTGCGCATGAACGAGCCGCCGTATGTGACCAGCCTGCGCATGCCGCTGACGCCCGAGGCAGTCCGGGAAGCCGGGTTGACCGAACGCCTGATGGCCGTGCCGGGTGTGACCGACGCCGTTGTGGTGGCAGAAGAAGCCGCCATCTATATCAAACTGGATACGAAAATTTTGGACCGTACGACCCTCGAGCGTCTGGTGAACCCAGCCTCTTCGGCGTGCGAAGCCTAGGAGAACGTTATGGCCCGTGGGGTTAACAAAGTCATTCTGGTCGGCACCTGTGGCCAGGATCCCGAAGTCCGCTACCTGCCCAACGGTAACGCCGTGACCAACCTGAGCCTGGCTACCAGCGAGCAGTGGACCGACAAGCAGTCGGGCCAGAAGGTCGAGCGTACCGAGTGGCACCGTGTGTCGCTGTTCGGCAAGGTTGCCGAAATCGCCGGCGAATACCTGCGCAAGGGTTCGCAGGTGTACATCGAAGGCAAGCTGCAGACCCGCGAGTGGGAAAAAGACGGCATCAAGCGCTACACCACCGAGATCATCGTCGACATCAACGGCACCATGCAGCTGCTGGGCGGCCGTCCGCAGAACCAGCAAGGTGGCGGCGACCAGTACAACCAGGGTGGTGGCAACAACTACAACCAGGGTGGCCAGCAGCAACAATACAACCAGGCGCCACCACGTCAGCAGGCCCAGCGCCCGCAACAGGCTCCTCAGCGCCCAGCGCCGCAGCAGCCAGCGCCGCAGCCGGCGGCTGACTTTGACAGCTTTGATGACGATATTCCGTTCTAAGCAACGATAAAGACGAGTTTGTACAACAGTCTTTGAAAGGCCCCGCGCTAGCGGGGCCTTTCGTTTCTGCAGTGTGTCGACAGAAGTTATACATCACAGTAAGCACTTACGCCGTCTATCATGACGTGCTCAGCGGTAATCTCCAATTTTAGAGCCCCGTTATCAGCATTCAGACGAATAATACCGTTTTCTTTCGTAATGTTTAGGTCAAGCATGCAGTTTGATTGCATGCCAGAAATTTGCAGTTCTCTGACGCCTACGGCTAGCAGTCTTAACTGGATGCGGTTGAATCCTGCGGTTTTCCACTTTGTGGGTGGGTGATTGGGGAATTCCCTCAGGTCAAACCTTAGGAGGACTTTTGGGCCATCACGCTGAATTTCAATGCCATGCACATTGACACCTTTTAGTAAGGGCGTGTCCTCCCCGTATAGGGAGTTAAGTGCTGTCGGGTCGACAAGGTGTTCAGTCCAATTAATCATTTTGCCTCGCTAAGAATCCCATTAGTATTCAGTCCGCCGGATAAGCCAATAGCATCACTTTCGACATACCGCCAAGTCTGCGGGTCATGACCACGGAAGTAATTGTAGTGCAGCCCGCTCTCAGCGTCGTAGTACTGCCCAGGAAAGCACAGGTTGAGCAACGTCTGTTGTCCTGAACCCTGCGGATCCTGATTCAAGCCCTACAAGTAAGTGGTAAAGCCTTGGCTGGTAATTTTGGCGACGCGCTGGCCAAGGCTGTTGTACCGGTACTGCGCCGCCAATTGGTCGTTGATCTGTACATAGGCCAAGCGATCTACGCGTCATAATCTTTCACGTAATTCGCGTATTTCATCAGGTAATATTTTTATTGTCCTAATTTCTGGTGTGCACTCAGCTATCTTTTTCCATTTTGCTCCTGATTAGCACGTAGGAATCTTTGGGGTTTGGTAGCCGAACATGATGGATTCGCTTCACATGCTTCCTCAAAACCAGATGCGTAATGATTAGGTGAATTGTCTCGAGTATTTCATCAAGATCCTTGGGGGCTTATCTTGTAGGCCGCTCCCCGATTTACTGGCCTTGTTGATTGTGATTCCGTTGACCTAATACCTGAATATTGAATAACTCACGATCTACTGGGTCAAATATATTCACACTTGGGTTCACCTTGGTGGAAATAAATCCAAGGCCCACATCGTCATGCGGGTATATAAACAATCCAAGCCTCTCAAAATAGATGAAAATATGTCCGCAAAGCCCGCCCAGTGTCATTTGGATATAATAGGCTTTATAGAGAAGATTTATATTCTCCTCTGTAATTGGTACATTCCTGAATCCATCGCCGTCAACAATGCTATAGGGTGAGCTTAATAGCGGCTCGATAAATTTCTTCACATCTGAATCGCTGTATTCATACAGGGGTTTCAGGTCGCTTATATCACAACCTAGAGTCAGGCTTGATATTGCGGAAACTCCAAATTCAATCTCTTTCCTAACTAGGTTGTCAAGTATGGATATTGCAATCTCGCCCCCGTGCCTTATCTTGTTGCCAATGTAATAAAAATATCCATAATATCCGTGTGAGCTAGTGTAGCTTTCAAGGCATATACTGTTTTTGAAATCTTCTATGATCATACATTAATCAACCTTAATTGCAGTGCCATTAGCTGCTGCCTGCGGGGAGGTAGGACAGGATTGATTGATACTGATTTAGGACAGATGTGGGACAAGAATAGGACAGCTTCCGCCATCACCGATGGAAGAGGTAATTGAGAGACTGCGAGATGGGACTGAAGGACGGGAGATTGGGGGGAGCGCTACACCGGGGGGGCAAGTCGTAGCGCTCTTTTTCTCGCGGGTAAATAACCCACCCTACAAGACTGAGATTAGATGGTCCGACTGTAGGAATTAGCTTTCGTCTGAACATGGATAGCCTGTCATGTCGAGTGAAAGAGACAGTTCTGAAATCAACTTAACCAAAGACTTAGAAAACTTTAATGGAAGTACTACGGTTTCATCAAGGCTGTAATAAACAGCAATCCTAAAAACTGAATCCTCTAGCGCCAATCTTTCTCCAAGAACCTTCAACCCTTCGATAAAATCGCATGCAGTTTTATCGAACACCAGCCAGTCATTAAAATCGAAATCATTTATCGATATGGATAGATGACCCGTTTTTGAACTTGCGCTACTCATATATTTATTGGGCAGTTTCATCGCCAATGCAGCAAGCTCTGAACAGTCAGTATTTTTTATTACAATCTCAAGGCTGCATTCATAAATCATCTTAGGTACCTTGTAAAATTAGCACATTGGAAGTTTAGGCTTTGGGCAGCCGAACATTGTAGGATGCACCTCGCAGGCCTCTTCAAAGCCAGGAGGAAGTATTAGCGGAGGTACTAAGTTTAGAATATCGTCAATTCCCCCGCCCCCGCCCTTGTTATCTGGCTTAGGCTTACCTTTTTCCAACCACTCCTTGTGGTACTCATCGGCTACATCTTTCGAAACCTGCCCATTAGGCCCCTTCAGATCATTCATGTCACCTTGTTTGTGGAACCACCTCCAAAAGGCCCTCGGTAAGCGGAATAAACATTTCGCCATGTAGAGGTCGACTTTTGGCTCTGGCCGGCTTACCGGGCCAATGCCGAGATAGTCATATTCGTATTTCGTACTAAACGCCTGGCAAAGTGCAGTGGCAGATGCATTGGGTGGCACAATATTCCCAATACTCCATTCCTTATCACCCGCAACCGCAAGAACACTACAGCTGACCAATAGAGCGGCCAGTATTGCTTTCATCCATGTAAATCGCACTGTTTCCATCCTTGGTGTGTATTGCAACAAGGATTATATACAGGTTGAGTTGCTTCAGCGGGAGAGTGCCTGGCGGGATTTTACGTGATCTGTGGCGGTGTTCACTGCTTGCAAGTATGCAATGTGGCAACCGACCCAGCGTCAAAGTCGCCGCGAATTCAGGCTTTGCTGCCGCGTTGCGGCAGATCGCGGGGCAAGCCCGCTCCCACAACAATGGATGACCATACTTTTCGTACAAAAACCTAGTAAAAAAGCCGCGGCTCCGGCGAATCCAGCAAGCTGACCAGCTTGGTCAGAGCAAAGCCCAACTCCGCGCGGCTTGGCGTCATCAGTGCGATACGCACGCCGCAGGTGGCAGCGCTGCGCTCCGGAAGGAACTGACTGCCACTCACCACCGTGACGCCGTTGTTGCGCGCCAGGTTGGCAAATTCGTCGCTGGTCCACGGCTCGGGCAGCTCCAGCCAAAGATGGAAACTGTTGGGCTGGCTGCGGACCTTGTAGTTACCCAGGATCTCGCGGGCCATTTGCTGGCGCGCGGCCGCTTCGTCCTGCTGCACCTGCACCAGTTGGTCGGCCATGCCGCTGTTGATCAGGTTGCTGGCCAGTTGCGCCATCAACGGCGAGGGCATCCAGACGCTGCTGCGCACCATCGACGAGAGCCGCGAAAGGGTTTGGGGCGGGGCATAGAGGTAACCGATCCGCAGCGCGGGGAGCACGCTTTTGGACAAGCTGGTCAGGTACACCGAGCGCTCTGGGGCATAGGCCGCCAACGGTTTGTAATCAGGGGCCGGTTCAAGGAAGCCATAGATATCGTCATCGACGATGAACAGGTCGAACTCGCGGGCGATCTCGGCGATGGCTTCACGGCGCGCGTGGGGCATGATCGAGTTGGTGGGGTTCTGGTGGGTGGTCACGCACACCAGCAGGGAAGGGCGGTGTTCCTGGCACGCCGCGCGCAAGGCCTCGGGAATTAAACCGTGCTCGTCCATGGCCACGCCGCGCAGGCGGCGCCCCATGCTGTGCGCCAGGGAAATGATGCCCGGGTAGCAGAATGACTCGCACAGGATGACGTCATCGTTCTTGGACAAACTGCTGATGGCCACCAGCAGCCCGTGTTGGGCGCCCGAGGTCAGCACCACCTGCTGCCAGTTCGCTTCGGGTAGCCAGCGTTGAATCCAGGCCGCACCGGCCTGCTTGTGCGTCGCGTGACCACCCTCGGTGACGTAATCGAGCACCTGGGCCAGGTCGGGAGATGCTGCCAGTTCGTTTATTGCCCCGCGCAACCAGTCGGTCATGTGCGCGTCATTGGGTTTGATGATCGAAAGGTCGATCTGGCCACTCTCGCGCTCGGCTGGCGCAGGCATGGGGCGTGCTGCCGAGGCTGGCGCATGCGCCGGGCGTTGCTGCAACACAAAGGTGCCGCGGCCGACCTCGCCCACCACCAGGCCCCGTTTGGCGGCTTCGTCATAGGCGCGCCCAATGGTGCCAGGCGTCACGTTCAATGATTCGGCCAAGTCCTTGAGGGTCGGCAGGCGATCGCCAGCGCTCAGTCGGCCGCTGCCGATGTCCTGTTCAAGGGCGTCGGCGATCATCAGATAGACCGGCTGCGCCAGGTCGCTGTAGTGAGGAACCCACATAGAAATGGCACCAAAGGCTGCAAGAACGCGGAAGCCTAGCACGAAAGGTCTGATAGGAGTAATTGTGTTTTCTTGTAGGCAAATTACATCGATTGAGCTGGCTTTTGCCGGCCAGATGAGCGACTGAAGGTCCTTCAGCTTCGGCAGCGCTCGGCGAACTGCTCCAGGGAATTCAGTGATTTTCCAGAAATCTTTTGAAATCAATAAGTTGATTGAATCGATGCAATAGATGTGCTCACGCTGTGCTGAAATAAATTGAGTCGATTCTATTTTTGTAATTACAATGATTGAGTCGATGCAATCTGCGGGGTGCCGCCCAGGCTCCACTTATCTCATCGCACAGCTGTGAACGGCTTCAAAAAAAGACAACGTCTGCCGCCTCTGCCCGGCTAAGCACGACACCGAATGGCCTCAAGCTAGCTCAATGGAATATCACTCGAAATGGAAAGCGCACACCTGCAACAGGGAGCCGAGCCTCAGACTTCACTGGAGATCCGCCTGCCTTGGGTAACCTCAAGTGCCTGGCAAACCTTGCTGAACAATACCCCCCTCGATTTTGAAACCAGCAAAGAGCTCTACCCTCAGCTCAAGGATCAGGCGCAGGAGGTGCTGGGCAACGCACTGTGCCAGCAGATTCGTGGTTTCGTTGAAGACCCGCAACTGACCAGCATGATCGTGCGCAATTGCCCACGCGACCGTGACGTACCTCCTACGCCGTACTCGGGTGTGCTCAGCCCGCGCAGCACGCCGATTGCCTGCCTGGTCAGCCTGACCATGCAGAGCCTGATGGGCATCAACCCGATCGTTTATGAGGGGGAGAACGACGGCCGGCTGTTCCGCCATGTCATTCCGGCACGCACTTCATCCAGCCACAAGAGCTCCCATGGTTCGCGGCTGCGTTTTTCCTACCACGTCGACAACCCCGACCTGCCGCTGTCATCCGAACCACTCGGCACGGCCTCCTGCTGCCCGGAATACCTGTCGTTCTTTGGCATGCGCTGCGACCCGCGCATCAGCACAACGCTGGTCAACCTCGATGCGGTAGTGGCGGCGCTGCCGTCGGCCACCGTGCGTGAGCTTTGCCTGCCACAGTTCGAAATCCGCCGCCCCGACTCATTTACCGCCAATCGGCGATGCACCGCCGAGTTGCCCGTGCTGGCGCATGGCAATGCCGGCGAGTGGTTGTGCCGTTTCGACAGCGAGAACACCCACGGCCTGAACCTGCGTGCCGAGCAAGCCCTGGCCAGCTTGCGCGGTGTGCTGGAGACCCGCCGCTTCGACGAGCCACACCTGCTGCTGCCGGGCGACTTCATGATTTTCAAGAATCAGCGTGTGTTGCATGCCCGTGATGGCTTCGAGCCGCAGAACGACGGTGCCGACCGCTGGCTGTTGCGCCTGTTCGCGGTCAACGACCTGAACCGTGTGCATTTTGCCCGTGCGGACCACCTCTACGAAGTGCGCTCCTGATCTTTCTCAACGACTCGATGGAAGTAACGATATGGAACTGTTAGGCGCTTTCTGGGCGGAACACTGGCTGCTGGCGATCCTGATGCTGGGGGCGATCGCGTTCATTGCAGGCTTCGTCGACAGCATTGCCGGTGGCGGCGGGTTGTTCCTGGTCCCTGGGTTTCTGTTAGTGGGCATGCCGCCTCAGGTGGCTCTCGGGCAAGAAAAACTGGTGAGCACACTCGGCACGCTGGCCGCCATCCGCAACTTTCTGGCCAACAGCAAGATGGTTTGGAAGGTGGCGCTGGTCGGGGTGCCGTTCTCATTGCTCGGTGCTTATCTGGGGGCGCACCTGATCGTGTCGATCTCCCAGGAGACCGTGGGCAAGATCATCCTGGCTTTGATCCCGTTCGGCATCCTGATCTTCCTCACCCCCAAAGACCGCCCGGTCGAGGAGCGCGAACTGTCCCCGCGCACGCTCTACACCGTGGTGCCGTTGACCTGCCTGACCATCGGCTTCTATGACGGCTTCTTCGGCCCAGGCACCGGCAGCATGTTCATCATCGCTTTCCATTACCTGCTGCGCATGGACCTGGTCTCCAGCTCCGCAAACTCCAAGACCTTCAACTTCGCCTCCAACATCGGCGCGCTGGTGGCGTTCATCATGGCCGGCAAGGTTGTGTACCTGCTGGCCCTGCCACTGGTGGCCTGCAACATTCTCGGCAACCACATGGGCAGTGCCCTGGCCTTGCGCAAAGGCAACGACGTGGTGCGCAAAGTGTTGGTGTTTTCGATGCTGTGCCTGTTCACCAGCCTGGGCGTGAAGTACCTGGTTTGACCTACCTACTCGGAGATAACTGATGAAAACCGCATTCGTAACCGGCGCCTCCTCGGGGTTTGGCCGAGCCATCTGCCGTACGTTGATTGCCAAGGGCTACCGCGTGATCGGTGGCGCCCGGCGCATGGACAAACTGCAGGCGCTGGAGGGTGAGCTGGGGGTCAACTTCATCCCCTTGGCGTTGGATGTCACCGACCCTGCGTCGCTTGAAACGGCTGTCGAGCAGATTCGTGATGCCTCGCTGCAAATCGATCTGTTGGTCAACAACGCCGGGCTGGCGCTGGGGGTCGATCGCGCCCAGGCCAGCAGCGCCGAGAATTGGCAGCGGATGATCGATACAAACATCACCGGGCTGGCCATGGTCACCCACAAGATCCTGCCGCAGATGGTGGAAGCAGACAGCGGGATGATCATCAACATCGGCTCGATTGCCGGCACCTATCCCTATCCAGGCGGCAACGTGTATGGCGCCAGCAAGGCATTCGTGCGCCAGTTCAGCCTCAACCTGCGTGCCGACCTGGCCGGTACCCGCGTGCGGGTGAGCAATATCGAGCCGGGCCTGTGCTCGGGCACCGACTTTTCGGTGGTGCGCCTGAAGGGCGACCTGGACGCGGTGGAGGCGCTGTACCGCGACGTGGAAGCCATCCTGCCAGAGGACATCGCGGCTACGGTGGCGTGGATCGCCGAGCAGCCCGCGCATGTGAATATCAACACCCTCGAAATCATGCCGGTGGCGCAGAGCAGTGCGGCGCTGAATGTGGTGCGTAATCTGCCCAGGCCGTTGGGCGCTGCTTGATAGAGGGGTGCGCGCAGGGTGTTCGACACACCAGCTTCAGCGCCTGTGAGATCGAGCGCCGCCCGCGCGGCGCTTCGCGGGGCAAGTCGGACCGCCGCACCGCCGCTCCCACATCTGTTTCGGGCCAGTGAGGCCTGTGGCATTTGCGCGCGACCGCCTTGTTTGTCCGACGCGATATCGAGGCGGGCGCCAAGGAGCCGCGCGCCAATGCCTCAGGAATAATTGGCCCGAAACAGATGTGGGAGCGGGCTTGCCCCGCGAAGCGCCGCGCGGGCGGCGCTCGATCTCACAGGCGCTGGAGATGTTATGGCGAGCACCTGTCAGCCTCCACACCGATCCCCCCCTGACCCCTGTCATAGCACCTTCCCGATTCTTGACTAGTCTTACCTATCGGTGGCCATCAAAAACCCGCCACCGTGACTACCAAGAGGCGCCGGCCATGTTCCGCGCGTCCACCACCTGATCAGGAGTGCACGATGGACCTCAACCGTCGGCAGTTCTTCAAGGTCGCCGCTGTCGGCCTTGGAGGCTCGAGCCTGGCGGCGTTGGGCATGGCCCCGACGCCGGCCTTCGCCGAGCAGGTGCGTCACTTCAAGCTGGCGCACACCAAAGAGACCCGCAACACCTGCCCCTACTGCTCGGTCGGCTGCGGCCTGATCATGTACAGCCAGGGTGATGCGGGCAAGAACGTCAAACAGAACATCATCCATATCGAAGGCGACGCCGACCACCCGGTCAACCGCGGCACCCTGTGCCCAAAAGGCGCGGGCCTTCTGGACTTTATCCACAGCCCAAGCCGGCTGCAGTACCCCGAGGTGCGCAAGCCGGGCAGCAAGGAGTGGGTGCGGGTGGAGTGGGACGAGGCGCTCGACCGCGTCGCCGACCTGATGAAGCAGGACCGCGATGCCAACTTCATCGAGAAGAACGCCCAGGGGCAAACCGTCAACCGCTGGCTTACCACCGGTTTTCTCGCCGCCTCCGCCGCCTCCAGCGAGGCCGGCTACCTGACCCACAAGGTTGTTCGTGCAACAGGCATGCTGGGGTTCGATAACCAAGCACGTGTCTGACATGGCCCGACGGTGGCAAGTCTTGCCCCGACGTACGGCCGTGGTGCCATGACCAACCACTGGTCCGATATCGCCAACGCGAATCTGGTCCTGGTGATGGGGGGCAACGCAGCAGAAGCGCATCCGTGCGGCTTCAAGTGGGTGACCGAAGCCAAGGCGCACAACAAGGCGCGGCTGATCGTGGTCGACCCGCGGTTTACCCGTACCGCCTCGGTGGCGGACTACTACGCGCCCATCCGCACCGGCAGCGACATCGCCTTCATGGGCGGGCTGATCAATTACCTGCTGAGCACCGACAAGATCCAGCACGAGTACGTGCGCAACTACACCGACGTGTCGTTCATCGTCAAAGAAGGCTATGGCTTCGAGGACGGGCTGTTCAGCGGCTACGACGCGGCCAAGCGCGTGTACGCCGACAAGTCCGGTTGGGGCTACGAGCTGGGTGAGGACGGCTTTGCCAATGTTGACCCGACCTTGCAGCACCCGCGTTGCGTGTTCCAGCTGATGAAGCAGCACTACAGCCGCTACACCCCGGAGCTCGCCAGCATGACCTGTGGCATGCCGCAGGACGCCATGATGAAAATCTGGGAAGAGATCGCCACCTGCTCGGTACCGGGCAAGACCATGACGATTCTCTACGCACTGGGCTGGACCCAGCACTCTATTGGCGCGCAGATCATCCGCAGTGCGGCGATGGTGCAGCTGTTGCTGGGTAACGTCGGCATGCCGGGTGGTGGGGTCAACGCCTTGCGTGGGCACTCCAATATCCAAGGCCTGACCGACCTCGGCCTGCTGTCCAACTCGCTGCCGGGTTACCTGACCCTGGCCGGTGATGCCGAGCAAGACTACGCCGCGTTCATCGACAAGCGTGCCTCCAAGCCGCTGCGCCCTGGGCAGCTGTCCTACTGGCAGAATTACGGCAAGTTCCACGTCAGCCTGATGAAGGCCTGGTATGGCGCCAATGCCACGGCGGAAAACAACTGGGGCTACGACTGGCTACCCAAGCTCGATGTGCCGGCCTACGACGTGCTGCGCATGTTCGAGATGATGGGCCAGGGCAAGGTCAACGGCTACATCTGCCAAGGCTTCAACCCGATTGCCGCGCTGCCGGACAAGAACCGTGTCACCGCCGCGCTAGGCAAGCTCAAGTGGCTGGTGATCATGGACCCGCTGGCCACCGAAACCTCGGAGTTCTGGCGCAATGCCGGGCCGTTCAACGACGTCGACACGGCCAATATCCAGACCGAAGTGATCCGCCTGCCCACCACTTGCTTTGCCGAGGAGGACGGCTCGCTGGTCAACAGCAGCCGCTGGCTGCAATGGCACTGGAAAGGTGCCGACGGCCCGGGCCAGACCCGTACCGACGTGCACATCATGAGCGAGCTGTTCCTGCGCCTGCGCCAACGCTACCAGGCCGAGGGCGGCGCTTACCCCGATGCGTTGATGAACATCAGCTGGCCGTACAAGGTCCCTGAAGAGCCGTCCCCGGAGGAGCTGGCCAAGGAAATGAACGGCTGGGCGGTAACCGACGTCACCGACCCGACCGGCGCGGTGCTCAAGGGCGGGCAACAGTTGTCGGGCTTCGGCCAGCTCAAGGACGACGGCAGTACCGCTTCGGGTTGCTGGATTTTCGCCGGCTGCTGGACCGAGCAAGGCAACCAGATGGCACGCCGCGACAACAGCGACCCGTACGGCATGCACCAGGTGCAGAACTGGGCCTGGGCCTGGCCGGCCAACCGCCGCATCCTCTACAACCGTGCCTCCAGCGACCCGCAAGGCAAGCCATGGGACCCAGAGAAAAAACGCCTGGTGTGGTGGAACGGCAAAGTCTGGACCGGTACCGATGTGCCCGACTTCAAGGTCGACTCGCCACCGGAAGCCGGGATGAATCCGTTCATCATGAACCCCGAGGGCGTGGCGCGGTTCTTTGCCATCGACAAGATGGCCGAAGGCCCGTTCCCCGAGCACTACGAGCCGTTCGAAACGCCGATCGGCATCAACCCGCTGCACCCGCAGAACAAGAAGGCCACCAGCAACCCGGCCGGGCGCATCTTCGATTCAGTGTGGGACAGCCTCGGCACCCATGATGAATTCCCTTACGCGGCGACCACCTACCGGCTGACCGAGCACTTCCACTTCTGGAGCAAGCATTGCCGGCTCAACGCGATCGCCCAGCCCGAGCAGTTCGTCGAGATCGGCGAGGTGCTGGCGAATGAGAAGGGCATCAAGGCAGGTGACCGGGTGCGGGTGTCTAGCAAGCGCGGGCATATCGACGCGGTGGCGGTGGTGACCAAGCGGATTCGCCCGCTGCAGGTCAACAACCAGACCGTGCACCAGATCGGCATCCCGTTGCACTGGGGCTTCACCGGGGCGACCCGGTACGGCTACCTGACCAACACCCTGGTGCCGTTCCTGGGTGATGGCAACACCCAGACGCCGGAGTCCAAGTCGTTCCTCGTCAAAGTGGAGAAACTCTGATGGCCAGCCAAGACATCATCGCCCGCTCGGCCACCACCACCGTACCGCCTTCGGTACGCCAGCAGGAGGAAGTCGCCAAGCTGATCGACACCACCAAGTGCATCGGCTGCAAGGCCTGCCAAGTGGCCTGTTCGGAGTGGAACGAGCTGCGTGACGAGGTTGGCCACAACCACGGCACTTACGACAACCCCCAGGACCTCACCGCCGAGACCTGGACCCTGATGCGCTTCACCGAGCACGAGCGCGACGACGGCAACCTGGAGTGGCTGATCCGCAAGGATGGCTGCATGCACTGCGCCGACCCCGGTTGCCTGAAAGCCTGCCCGAGCCCGGGGGCGATCATCAAGCACGCCAACGGTATCGTCGATTTCAACCAGGACCACTGCATCGGTTGCGGCTACTGCATCACCGGCTGCCCGTTCAACATCCCGCGCATATCGCAGAAGGACCACAAGGCGTACAAGTGCACGCTGTGTTCCGACCGGGTGAGCGTGGGGCTGGAGCCGGCCTGCGTGAAAACCTGCCCGACCGGGGCGATCGTTTTCGGCAGCAAGGACGAGATGAAGGTGCATGCCGCCGAGCGCATCGTCGACCTCAAGTCACGTGGCTACGACAACGCCGGGCTGTACGACCCGGACGGCGTCGGTGGCACCCACGTGATGTACGTGCTGCACCATGCCGACACGCCCCGGCTGTACGCCGGCCTGCCGGACCAGCCGGTGATCAGCCCGCTGGTAGGCTTGTGGAAGGGCTTCACCAAGCCGCTGGCGCTGTTGGCCATGGGCGCGGCGGTGCTGGCTGGGTTCTTCCACTATGTGCGGGTTGGCCCACAGCGGGTCGAAGAGGACGAGCACCCCACGCCGCCTGATGACAGCGTGCACCAGGTGGACCCTGCGGTGCATGTGTACGATCCGAAGCAGCCCGGTGGGCAAGGGGAGCAACGGCCATGAACCACAACAAGCCTATCCTGCGTTACAACGCCAACGAGCGGACCAACCACTGGATTGTCGCCATTCTGTTTTTCATGGCCGGGCTGTCTGGGCTGGCGCTGTTCCATCCGGCCCTGTTCTGGCTAAGCCACCTGTTCGGCGGTGGGCCGTGGACACGCATCCTGCACCCGTTCATGGGCGTGGCCATGTTCGTGTTCTTCCTCGGCCTGGTGGTGCGTTTCTGGCGCGCCAACTTCATCACCGCCAACGACCGCCTGTGGCTGCGCCGCATCGACCGGGTGATGGTCAACCGTGAAGACGGCGTGCCGCCCATTGGCAAGTACAACGCCGGGCAGAAGCTGCTGTTCTGGACGCTGCTGCTGTGCATGCTGGTGCTGTTGCTGAGCGGTGTGGTCATCTGGCGCGCGTACTTCAGCCATTTCTTCGATATCGGCTCCATTCGCCTGGCTACCTTGCTGCATGCGCTGGCGGGTTTTGTGCTCATCCTTAGCATCATTGTGCACATCTACGCCGGTATCTGGATCAAGGGCTCCATTGGCGCCATGCTGCATGGTTGGGTCAGCCGCGCCTGGGCCCGCAAACATCATGAGCTGTGGTACCGCGAGGTGACCGGCGACAAGCCCCCGGGTGATCACGGACGTAAAGAAGGATGAGTACATGAGTACGATACTCGTACCCGGGCAGATCGAGGCGTCGGCGGTGGCGCCACCCTTTTTGCACCTGCCACCCAAGGGCTTGTTCGCCCTGCGCGCCGAGCGGCTGGAGCTACTCGCTGAAGATAATGCCCTTGGCGATTACCTGTGGCTGATCGCGCGGCTGTGCCACATCCAGCAGTGGCTTGTGGATAACCCACCTGGTGCTTTGCCTGTGGCCGAAGATCGCCAGCGCCTGTGCATAAGTCATGGGCTGCCGCCGCTGGCAGCCGACAGCCTGGTGCGCGAAGGGCCGTGGCTGGTCTGGCTGCAGACGTTGCTCGATCAGTTCGGTGAAGTGGCCACGGGGCCGTTGGCTGAAGCGCTGCAGGCACTGCGCAAAAGTGACGACGGCCAGCGCAAGGGCTGGGGCATCGCGTTGCTGGCAGGGCAGTTCGATGCCGTGCCGGCCGCGTTTGTGCCGTTTCTGGGCGCGGCGCTGCAAGCCGCCTGGTCCTATTGGCTGCTGGCGCTGCCGGCTTGCGAGCTCAAGCCGGCCGGCAGCTTGGCCCAATGCCCGGCCTGCGGGTCGCCAGCGTTGGCCGGTGTGGTGCGTAACCGTGGCAAGCATAACGGCCTGCGTTACCTGGCCTGCTCGTTGTGTGCCTGCGAGTGGCATGTGGTGCGGGTCAAGTGCGTGTACTGCGAGTCGAGCAAGGACCTGCGCTATACCAGCTTGGAGGATGATCGCCATGCGCCGGGCAAGGCGCCGTTGCAGGCTGAGTGTTGCCCGGGGTGCAACACCTACCTGAAGCAGCATTATCTGGAGAACGATGCCGCTGCCGAGCCGCTGGCCGATGACCTGGCCAGCCTGGCGCTGGATATCCGGCTGGATGAGGAAGGGTTTCATCGCCTGGCGCCAAACCTGCTGCTGGCGCCGGGTGGCGGGTGAGTGTCTACACTGCAAGATCGAGTCGCGCCCTTCGCGGGGCAAGCCCGCTCCCACAGGTACTTCGATGTATTCGGAACCAGCAAGTTCTCAGTGGGAGCGGGCTTGCCCCGCGAAAGGGCCAGAACAGACAACGGATCATCTGAAGGTAGTACCTGATGTCTTCAAGCCTCGCCAACGACACCCCACGCCTGCCTTCCATCGACACCCTCCTGCGTCATCCGGCCTGCCTCCCGTTGATCGACCGCCACGGCCGCGACGCTGTCCTCGCCACCCTGCGCCTACTGCTCGACGACCTGCGCGAGCCCGCCCATCTGGGCCAACTCAACACCGCCGAGTTGGCCGCAGAGGTACTGCTCGGTCGCACTGGCGAGCGCCTGGCTACCCAGCAACGCAGCCAGGTCCGCCGGGTGTTCAACCTCACCGGCACCGTGCTGCACACCAACCTCGGCCGCGCCCTGTTGCCGGAAGAGGCCATCGACGCCATGCAGACCGCCGCCCGTTACCCGCTCAACCTGGAGTTCGACCTGGCCACCGGCAAGCGCGGCGACCGTGACGACCTGATCGAAGGCCTGATCCGCGAATTGACCGGTGCCGAAGCCGTCACCGTGGTCAACAACAATGCCGCAGCCGTGCTGCTGGCGCTGAACAGCCTGGGGGCGCGCAAGGAGGGCATCATCTCCCGAGGCGAGCTGATCGAGATCGGCGGGGCCTTTCGTATCCCCGACATCATGGCCCGTGCAGGCGTACGGCTGCACGAGATCGGGACCACCAACCGCACCCATGCGCGCGACTACGAGGCCGCCATCGGCCCGCGCACCGGCCTGCTGATGCGCGTGCACTGCAGCAACTACAGCATCCAGGGCTTCACGACCCAGGTGCCTACCGCCGAGCTGGCGCGCATTGCCCATCACCATGAACTGCCGCTGCTCGAAGACCTGGGCAGCGGCAGTTTGCTTGACCTTACCCGCTGGGGCCTGCCCGCCGAACCGACCGTGCGCCAGGCACTGGCAGATGGCGCCGATATCGTCACCTTCAGCGGCGACAAGCTGCTTGGCGGGCCACAAGCCGGGATCATCGTTGGGCGCAAGGACCTGATCGCCAAGATCAAGAAGAACCCCCTCAAACGTGCGCTGCGCGTCGACAAGATCACCCTCGCCGCCCTTGAAGCGGTGCTGGCGCTGTACCGCAACCCGGACCGGCTGGCCGAGCGTTTGCCCAGCCTGCGCCTGCTGACCCGCAGCCAGGCCGAGATCCAGGCCCAGGCCGAGCGCCTGGCGCCCGAACTCAATGCCCGCCTCGATGGGCAATGGGCGGTCAGTGTGGAGCCGGCACTGGGCATGATTGGCAGCGGCAGCCAGCCGGTGGCGCGCCTGCCCAGCGCCGCGCTGTGCCTGCGCCCGCAGGTGTCGAAGAAGCTGCGCGGGCGCAGCCTGCATGTGCTGGAGCGCGCCTTGCGCGAGTTACCGGTGCCGGTGCTGGGGCGTATCGATGACGATGCGCTGTGGCTCGACCTGCGCCAGTTGGACGATGAAGCCCAGTGGCTGGCGCAGCTGCCTGCCCTGCAACTGGGGCCGGTGCAGTGATCGTCGGCACCGCTGGCCATATCGACCACGGCAAGACGGCGCTGCTGCAGGCCTTGACCGGGCAGGCTGGCGACCACCGTCAGGAAGAACGCGAGCGCGGCATGACCATCGACCTCGGCTATCGCTATGCCGCACTGGCCGAAGGTGCGCCACTGACCGGTTTCATCGATGTGCCGGGCCATGAGCGCTTTATCCACAACATGCTGGCAGGGGCGCACGGCATCGACCTGGTGTTGCTGGTGGTGGCTGCGGACGACGGCATCATGCCGCAAACCCGCGAGCACCTGGCGATCATCGAGTTGCTGGGCATTCCTCAGGCGTTAGTGGCGGTCAGCAAATGCGACCGGGTAGCGCCGGCGCGCGTAGCAGAAGTGCACGCGCAGATCGCCGCGCTGCTGGCGCCGGGGCCGTATGCAGGGGCCTCGCAGTATGCACTGTCGAGCATCACGGGCGAAGGTGTGGAGGCATTGCGCCAGGCACTGCTGCAGGCGCAAGGGCGCGTGCGGCAGCGCAGTGTGCGCGGCGGTTTTCGCCTGGCCATCGACCGCGCCTTCGCGGTGTCTGGCGCCGGTGTGGTGGTCACCGGCACGGCATTGGCCGGCCAGGTCAGTGCGGGTGACACCCTGTTGTTGGGCAAGGCTGGCAAACCCGTGCGGGTGCGCGGCCTGCATGCCCAGAGCCAGGCCGCGCTGATGGCCGAAGCGGGCCAGCGGGTGGCGCTGAACATCGCTGCCGAGCGGTTGGCCGTCGAACAGGTACATCGGGGTGACTGGCTGGTGCCCGAATGGCTGCACGCACCCAGCGTTCGGGTCGATATCGAGCTGACGTTGCTGGCGGGGGAAACCCGCCCGTTCGAGCACTTCAGCGCTGTGCACGTCCACCTCGGCACTCAGGATGTGACCGCCCGCGTGGCGCTGCTCGAAGGTGAGGCACTGCTGGCCGGCCAGCGCATGTTTGCCCAGTTGCTACTCAACGCGCCGCTGCAGGCCGTGCATGGCGACCGGCTGGTGCTGCGCGACCAGCGTGCCCAGCGCACGCTGGGGGGCGGGTGGGTGCTTGACCCGTTTGCGCCCAGTCGGCAGCGTCGCAGCGAGTCGCGGCTGCGCCAGTTGCAGGTGCTGCGTGATGCCGAGGGCCTGGAGCAAGCATTACCCGCTTTGCTGGATGCCGCGCCCGCAGGGCTCGACCCGCAGCGGCTGGAGCGGCAGTTCAACCGCCTGCGTGCGAGCTGGCAGTTGCCCGCGAATGTTCTGGTGATTGCCACACGCCAGGGGCCGTTGCTATTTGCTCGTACGACGTGGGATGCGTTGAAGCAGCAGGTGCTGGAGCGGCTGGCACTGTTTCATCAGCAGGAGCCCGACCAGCTCGGCCCGGACCGCGACCGTTTACGGCGCTTTGCTGCCTTGCCGCTGGAGCGTCCGGCGTTTGTCAGCCTGCTGGATGAATTGCTTGATGAGGGGCAGGTTGCCAGCAGCGGCCCGTGGTTGCACCTGCCCGAACACAAGGTGCAATTGAGTGAGGCCGATAACGCGCTATGGGCGCGGTTGGAACCCCGCTTGCTGGAAGGGCAGTACGACCCGCCGTGGGTGCGGACGCTGGCCAGTGAATTGGGCTGCGCCGAAACGGATGTGCGCTTGCTGATGCGCAAGCTGGCTAGGTTGGGCCTGGTGCACCAGGTGGTGCGGGACCTGTTCTACCCGGCAGCGACGGTACAGCGCATGGCCGCGCTGCTGCTTGGCCAGGTGAGTGAAGCGCCGGTAGTGCAGGTGGCTGCGTTTCGCGATATGTTGGGCATCGGTCGCAAGCGCAGTGTGCAGATTCTTGAGTATTTCGACCGCATCGGCCTGACTCGCCGGGTGGCCGACCAGCGTTACATCCGCGCCGACAGCGCCCTGGCCCAGCAGCAGGCCAGGCACTGAGTTCAAGGAAGGCAATCGCGCCCGGTGGCGCGGCCGGGCTTCAAACCCGGTTGGGGACGGCAGCCGTTCCCGGGCAGGTTCGACTCCCGCTGCCTTCCGCCATTAACTTCTCCCTTTCGGGCCTCTTCGCGGGTAAACCCGCTCCCACAGGGGCTTTACAGTTCTTGAGACGTGCGCAGTACCTGTGGGAGCGGGCTTGCCCGCGAAGAGGCCCGAAAGCATGACGCTTAAGCCCGCTCTCCACACAGGTCCAGCGCAAACCACTGCTCAGCAGCTTCTGCACCCAACCCAGCCCCCAGCAGCGCAAACAGTTTGCCCAACGCTGCCTCACGGGTCATGCCGCCGCCACTGACCAGGCCAGCGCCACGCAGGCGGTTACCCGCCGCATAGGTATCGAACACCACCGACCCTTCCGGGCATTGGCTGATCGCAACCAGCACCACACCCCGCTGACGCGCCGCTTGCAGTACGTCTAGCAATGCCTGGTCATCCGAGGGCCCTGTGCCGCTGCCGTAGCACTCCAGCAGCAAACCTTGCACGCCGCTGTCGAGCACTGCCCGCAGATGCCCGGCCTGCAAGCCAGGGAACACCGGCATCACCGCCAGGTTGACCGGCTGGCGCGGGTGCTGGTAGCCAAGCTCGGCGGGCAGGGTGTTGGCACGCTCACCGTCGCGATGGCGCGGCAGCGCGGCAAAGGCATCGAAGGCCTCGCTGCGCAGTTTCGAGGCCCGGCAGCCGTGCAGCAACTGCCCGTGGAAGTACAGCTGCACGCCGTCTTCCAGGCCTTGCTCGAACTGGCGCAGGGCGCCGCACAGGTTGTCCCAGGCATCGCTGCCCGGTGCACCGGCCGGCAACATCGAGCCGGTCAACAGCACCGGCACCGGCAAGCCAAGCAGCAGGAACGACAACGCTGCGGCGCTGTGAGCCAGGGTGTCGGTGCCATGCAGGACCAGCACCGCATCATGGCCGGCAACGTCCACCGCCTCGACGATGGCATCGCGCATGGCCAGCCAGTTGTGCTGCTGCATGTTGGCGCTGTCGAGCAGCGGGTTCATTTCCTGCAGTGTCCAGTGCAGTTGGGGTGCATCGGCCATCTGGGCGAAATGCTCGCGCATCCGCGCCTCGAAACCACCCGCTGGCGCCAGGCCTTCAGGGGTTTCGAGCATGCCGATGGTGCCCCCGGTGTAGAGGACGAGAAGATTCTTTACTGCGCGCATGGAGATCATCCGAGGCGGTAAGCGGAGAAAGAAAAGCCGCCCGCAGGTGGGGCGGCTGGGCAGGGCAGGATATCAGCGCTGTAGCTGGGCTTGGCCTACGGCTTTGTCAGCGGCTGTTTCGGCCTGCGTATTGGCAGGCCAGGCATTGCGGTCCAGGTCCAGGTCGGCAAACTTGGCCGAATCGAACACTGGCTGCTTGATGCCAGCCTTGCGCTGATCATCGTAGTCGCGCATCACCCGCAGGCCGACCTTGAACAGCAGGGCCAGGGCGATCAGGTTGACGAAGGCCAGGCAGGTCATGGTGATGTCGGCGAAGGCGAACACGGTCGACAGGTCCTGCATCGAACCCCACACCACCAGCGCCAGCACCAGGCCGCGGAACAGCATCAGCACGGCACGGTTGCGGGTCAGGAACTGCAGGCTGTTTTCGCCCAAGTAGTAGTTGTAGAGGATGCAGGTGAAGACGAACAGCGACAGCGCGACGCTGACGAACAGGCGTCCCCAGTCACCGACCACGGCGGCCAGCGAGTTTTGGGTCAGGACGATGCCGTCACCTTCGAAGCCTGGGGTGTAGAAGCCCGACAGCAGGATCAGCAGCGCGGTGCAGGTGCAGATCACGAAGGTGTCGAGGAACACGCTGAACGCCTGGACCACGCCTTGCGCGCCCGGGTGCTTCACGGCCGCCACGGCAGCGACGTTGGGCGCACTGCCCAGGCCCGCTTCGTTGGCGAATACGCCACGCTTCACGCCCATGACGATGGCACTGCCCAGCAGGCCGCCGAACGCGGGGTCGAGGCCGAAGGCGCTCTTGAAGATGGTTTCCAGCATGGCAGGCACGTGCTCGATCTGGGTGCCGATCACGTACAGCGTCACGCCGATGTAGGCCAGCGTCTTGACCGGTACCAACAGGTCAGACACGGCGGCGATGCGCTTGATGCCACCGAGGAAGGTGATGGCCAGCAGCACGGCCAGGACGATACCGGTGTGCTTAGGGTCGAAGGCAAAGGCGTTCTGCAGCGAGTGGGTCACGGTGTACGACTGCAGGCCAATGAAGGCGAAGCCGTAGGTGACCAGCAGCAGGATCGAGAACACGATGGCCATGTTCTTGCGCTTCAGGCCGTGCTGGATGTAGTAGGCCGGGCCACCACGGTACAGGCCGTCACCGTCTGCGCGTTTGTAGACCTGGGCCAGCGTGCATTCGAAGAAGCTGCTGGACATGCCCACCAGCGCGGTGACCCACATCCAGAAGACCGCGCCTGGGCCGCCCAGGGTCACGGCAATGCCAACACCGGCGATGTTACCGGCGCCAACGCGGCCGGCGAGGCTCAGCATCAGGGCCTGGAAGGAGCTCAGCTGGCCTGCCTGGCCACGCAGCGATTCCTTGAACACACCGAACATGTGGGCAAAATGGCGGAACTGGACGAACCGCGAGCGGATGGTGAAGTAACCGCCGAGACCGACGATCAACACGATGAGGAGTTTCCCTGAAAGGAAATCGTTGAGTACTTCGAGCATTAAAATGACCTCGATTCTTATTCTTCGTGTGGAATGACCAGCGGACGGCAGGCGCACCGCTATCGTTGGGGCGCATGTTTGGCTATGACAAGAGTGGTTACAATTTCGCGGGTTGCTCTGACTTGATGCGACTTGATGCTACACTTGCGCCATTCGCGTCACCTGGATTCTGAACATGAGCGATCATTTCGCTACCAACCTCAAACTGGCCTGCAGCCACTACCGCTCTATCTCGGAAGTTTGCCGACAGCTGTCGATCAACCGTGCGCAGTTCAACAAGTACCTCAGCGGCCAGAGCCGTCCGACGGCTTTCAACCTCAAACGCATCGGCGATTTCTTCGGTGTCGAGGATTACGAGCTGAACCAGCCGCCCGAGCAGTTCGCTCGGCTGATCGGCGCCCGTGTGTCGGCGGTGGCTGAACAGCCAAGCGACCCGATCAGCGAGTTGTTCCGCCCCTTGCACGAGCACGCGGGCAACCTGTCGCGCTACTGCGGCTATTACTTCGAGTATTCCAACTGCATGTCGGTACCGGGGTCGATCCTGCTATCGCTGGTGCACCTGCGTGAAGAGCGCGGCCGCTTCCTGTTCGAGCGCCAGGAGCGTCAGGAGCGCAGCAGTGCCACCGACCTGCATGCCGAGGTGCGTTGCCGCTACTTGGGCGCGGCGTTCCAGTTGCAGGACCGGATGTTCCTGATCGACTACGAGTCGCTGACCCTTAACGAGATGAGCCAGACCATCCTCATCCCCAGCTTCAAGAGCCGCATCACCCGCCTGAACGGCCTGAAGACCGGCGTTTCCAGCGGCGACCGACGCAACCCGGCCTGCACCCGAGTGGTGTGGGAGTACCTGGGCGAAGAGATCAACCGCATCAATGCCTATCGCCAGGTCAAGCTGTACCGGCCGGATGACCCGCGTATCGATGACGACGTGCGCGAGCGGTTGAGTGTGGGGCCGTTGAGTAACGGGCTATTCGAAATCGAGTGAGGGGCAACGCGTCACACATCGTCGTGGATGAACGTTTCCACCGCGTCCGCAACCTGATCCGCGATTGCCGGGGTACTGCGCAGGTGGGCGGCGATGCCATGGTCGCAGTCCGTAAGAAACAGGCATTGCAAACGCTCCGGTGAAACTGACTGCATCAGCGCGTGAGTGACTTCTTCAGGAATTGGGCTGTAGCGCTCGGTGCCGGCAACCCACAGGTTGCCTGCACTGGTGCCAGGCCCTTTGCCGAATCGCTGTGAGTTGAGCCCGTCATACTCGCCAATCACCATCAGTACTCTGCCCCGAAACCGACTGAGGAAGGCGTAGCTGTCGCAGTCCAGAAAGCCGTAGGGCCTGCTGATGGCTGCTGTAAAGGTCGGGCCGAATGGCGCCTGTTGAGCGAGGTCTGGATAAACAGCTGGGCAGATCAATACAAGCCTGTTCACTTGCGGTAACTGCGCTGCGAGTTTCAGCGTAATTGCAGCCCCTAGGCTATGGCCTATCAGCGTTCGGCAGTCATTAGCGATATGTCGGAAAAAACGTTGCGCCTCTTCGAGATTGGTCGCTAGTGAAGGCGAATCTGCACCTGGCTCGCTGGCGAGACTGTGCCCTGACAGGTTTCCAGTTAGCGATCCGATACCTGCGGCTTGCAGGCGATAGAGCAGCGGGTTGAGCCGAGTGAAGTCCGAGCGCGCGCCCCCGATGACAAACACCGGGGGTGATTGCTCAAGATCAGGCACCAGCAATCGGGCTTGCTGTTGGTAGTTTCCGAACACTTCTTCGATGACTACTTCTTTGCCAGGTGCGGGTTCGTTGAACTGCCATTTCAATCGGTGATTTGTGTCCGTTTGTACGTGCATGCTGCCCTCTTTTAAGAGCCGATGATTGGTATTACGCAACGCAGATTAGGCTAGTTGCTGTTTTTGCCGTGTGCGCTGGCTCATGGCTTTTTTGAAGCCTATGAGATCGAGCGCCGCGCGGGCGGCGCTCGATTTGCGCACCACCTCAAAACCCAAGGCAAGCACCTGTCGGCAAAACGTGGCTGCAATTGGGCCATCCAAGCGGGTGGTGGCGAAAATTTGAAATCAACACTGCCGATGGTATTCACTAGGCCCTGGGTTGGACTTCCCCGCCCGGAAACCGCAAAATGACCCCTTTCCCTCAATCAACCTCTCCGGATCTGCTGACTCTATGCGTATGCGCCTAATGCTGTTGGGTGGTGGCAATGCCCTCGGGCAAGCGCTGATTCGTCTCGGGGCTGAAGAGGACATTGCATTCCTGGCACCGCGCCCGCCGGAGAACGGCTGGGACCCGGCCAGCCTCACTCAGCTGCTCGACGATCACCGCCCCAATGCCTTGGTCAACCTGGCCTATTACTTCGACTGGTTCCAGGCCGAGTCGGTCAGCGAACAACGCCTGGCTCAGCAAGAGCGGGCGGTGGAGCGGCTGGCAGAGTTGTGCCAGCACCACCAGATCACCTTGGTGCAGCCTTCGAGCTACCGGGTTTTCGACGGGTCGCGGGCCACGGCCTACAGCGAGAAAGACGAGCCGGTGCCGCTCGGCCTGCGTGGCCAGGCCCTGTGGCGCATCGAGCAGAGCGTGCGGGCGGCGTGCCCGCAACATGTGCTGCTGCGCTTTGGCTGGCTGCTCGATGAAAGCGTCGATGGGGCACTGGGCCGTTTCCTGACCCGGGCCGAACAACCCCAGGAATTGCTGCTGGCAGATGACCGCCGCGGCAACCCGACGCCGGTCGATGACGCTGCCCGGGTGATCCTGTCGGTGCTCAAGCAGCTCGATTGCAGCGCGCCGCTGTGGGGCACCTACCATTACGCCGGCAACGAAGCGACCACGCCACTGGCGCTGGGGCAGGCGATTTTGACCGAGGCTGGCCAGTACCGTCAGCTGGCGGTGCAGGCGCCCACGCCACAGGCCCATGCCGCGCGGCCGGACGCCAGCGAAGAGCCCCAGCACGCCGTGCTGGCCTGCAAGAAAATCCTTCACACCTTCGGTATCAAGCCCCGCGCCTGGCGCGCCGGCCTGCCGCCCCTACTGGACCGTTTCTACCGCCATGGCTGATGCCCCCATCCTGATCACCGGCGGTGCCGGCTTCATCGGCTCTCACCTGTGCGATGCGCTGTTGGCCAAAGGTTACGCCGTACGCATTCTCGACGACCTGTCCACTGGCAAGCGGGATAACCTGCAGATTACCCACCCACGGTTGGAACTGATCGAAGGCGATGTCGCCGATGCTGGGCTGGTCAGCCGTGCGGCCGCTGGTTGCGCTGCGGTGGTGCACCTGGCGGCCGTGGCGTCGGTGCAGGCTTCGGTCGAGGATCCGGTAAAGACTCACCAGAGCAATTTCATCGGCACCCTGAATGTCTGCGAAGCCATGCGCCTGCACGGTGTGCGTCGGGTGCTGTTCGCCTCCAGTGCTGCGGTGTATGGCAACAACGGCGAAGGCGAGTCGATTGCTGAAGAAACACCGAAAGCGCCGTTGACCCCTTACGCTGTGGATAAGCTGGCCAGTGAGCAGTACCTGGATTTCTACCGCCGCCAGCATGGTCTGGAGCCGGTGGTGTTCCGCTTCTTCAATATCTTCGGCCCGCGGCAGGACCCTTCCTCGCCGTATTCGGGCGTGATCAGCATCTTCAGCGAGCGTGCCACCCAAGGGCTGCCGATCACGGTGTTCGGGGATGGTGAGCAGACCCGGGATTTCCTTTATGTAGGGGACCTGGTGCAGGTGATGATCCAGGCGCTGGAGCAGCAGCAGGTCGAGGAGGGCGCGGTGAACATCGGCCTGAACCAGGCGACGTCGCTCAACCAGCTGTTGACGGCCCTGGAAAAGGTAATCGGCAGCTTGCCAGCGATCAGCTATGGCCCAGCCCGCTCGGGCGACATTCGCCATTCGCGGGCAGATAACCAGCGCTTGCTGACGCGCTTCGATTTCCCGGCGCCAACGCCATTGGTCGACGGCTTGTCCCGCTTGCTCGGCAAGCCCTGACCGCAGGCTCGGCAACGCACGCCGTCCTGTAGGAGCAGCCTTGCGCTGCGAAGAGGCCGGTGGCAACACAGTAGATTTTCACTGCTGCCACCGGCCTCTTCGCAGCACAAGGCTGCTCCTACAGGAGTCTTGGCTTGCCAGCCACGTGGCGCCGGGCTCAACCGTGCTGCACCACCGTGCGCTGGCAATCATCAGGCCCCAACACCCGCCCATCCCGAGCGCGCACTTGCAGGGTCTCGAGCGTTTCCCCTGTGGCGCGGTCCAGCAACGCCGATCGCGTTTCTCCCGCCTCGAACAAGAACTGCTCCCCCCACTGGCGCAAGGCGATCACCAACGGAAACACCGAACGCCCTTTTTCGGTCAGCACATACTCTTTGTAGGCACTGCCATCCGATGCCGGCTGCAACGCCAACAGCCCACTCTCCACCAGTAACTTGAGCCTCGAGGCCAGGATGTTCTTGGCCAGCCCGAGGTTCTTCTGAAACTCACTGAAGCGGCGCAAGCCATCGAAGGCGTCGCGCAGGATCATCAGCGCCCAGCGATCACCCAGTACTTCAAGGGCCCGGGCTACCGGGCATTGTCCGTTCGTTTCGTCGAGCATCGTGCGGCTTCTCAAGGGTTCTGGTTGCAGATTAAAACCACATTTGCTAGAAATCCACATGTGGTTTTAAATTGAAACCAGATTGAAGGGATACGCCATGCACACCCCGAACGCTACACAACCCCGCCTGACCCGCGCGATGACCCTGTTACTGGCCCTCACCTGCGGTATTGCAGTGGCCACCGTGTACATCGCCCAGCCCTTGCTCGAGTCCATGGCACGGGACTTGGGGGTAGGGCAGCAGCGCATAGGCTGGGTGGTCGGCGCCACCCAGGCCGGTTATGCGCTGGGCTTGCTACTGATCGTGCCGCTAGGCGACCTGATTGACCGTAAGCGCCTGATCGTCGGCCAGTTGTTGGTCTCGGCCCTGGCCCTGATGGTGGTAGGCATGGCCTGGGACTGGGCGGTGCTGCTGATGGCGCTGGCGCTGGTCGGGTTGATGGCCGTCATGGTGCAGGTGATGGTGGCGCATGCCGCCACCCTGGCCACCCCCGCACAGCAGGGGCAGGCGGTGGGCACGGTCACCAGCGGGGTGGTGCTGGGCATTCTGCTGGCGCGGCTGGTGTCTGGCTTCGTCGCCGACATGGCGGGCTGGCGTGTCGTCTATTTTGCCGCAGCCGGGGTGCTGATGCTGATGGCCTGCCTGCTCTGGCGCGGCATGCCGGGTGCCCGGCCGGCGGCGCAGCGCCTCGGTTACCTGGCATTGACGGGCTCGCTGTGGGCGTTGTTCAAGGAAGACCCTGCCCTGCGCCGACGCGGGTTATACGGCCTGTTGATCTTTGCCGCCTTCAGCGTGCTGTGGAGCGCGATGGTGCTGCCGCTGAGTGCTTCGCCCTTGGCGCTCAGCCATACCCAGATCGGCCTGATTGGCCTGGCCGGCGTGGCGGGCGCGGTCGCTGCTTCCCGGGCCGGTCGGCTGGCCGATCAAGGCCGCGGCGAGCGCACCACCGGGTTCGCCCTGGCGGTACTGACGGTGTCGTGGCTGCCGACGGCGTTCGTCGAGCATTCGCTGCTGGCGTTTCTAGTGGGGGTGGTGTTGCTCGATTTTGCGGTGCAGGCCGTGCATGTCACCAACCAGAGCCTGTTGCTGGCCGGGCGCAGCGCACAGGCGAACCGCCTGATTGGCGCCTACATGTGTTGCTATTCACTGGGTAGCGGATTGGGCGCGGTGCTGGCGACCTGGGTCTATGCCCGATGGGGGTGGGCGGCGGTGTGCGGGCTGGGGG
>NZ_JABWRW010000032.1:0-60767 GCF_014269095.1 Pseudomonas sp. SWRI50
CCTCCCGCCCGCCCTCAACCGGGCCACAGCAAGGGCCAGGGCCACCTGCGCATCATCGCCGGCGAGTGGCGCAGCCGCCGCCTGGCGGTGCCTGAAGGCGACGGCCTGCGGCCAACGCCTGATCGCGTGCGCGAAACCGTGTTCAACTGGCTCGCGCCCTACATCGAAGGCGCCCGCGTGCTGGACGCCTTCACCGGCAGCGGCGCGCTGGTGCTGGAAGCCTTGTCGCGCGGCGCCGAAGATGCCGTGGCACTGGACAGCAACCCCGCCGCCATCAGCAACCTCAAGGACAACCTCGAGCTGCTGCGCTGCCCTCGCGGGCAAATTCTGCAAACCGACGCGCTGCGCTACCTGCAGAACCCGGCCAAGCAGCAGTTCGACGTGGTGTTCCTCGACCCACCGTTCCACCAGGACCTGCTGGCCAACACCTGCAACCTGCTGGAACAGAACCAGTGGCTGCGGGAACAGGCGTGGATCTACACCGAGAGCGAAACCGCACCCTCGGCCTTGCAACTGCCGGGCAACTGGCGCCTGCACCGGGAGAAAAAGACCGGTCAGGTGCATTACGCGCTCTGGCAGCGGGGCTGATCACCTGACATCAGGCCGGCGTACATTGTCAGCGTAAAGCGTTGGCGTATTTAGCTACCGCACAGCAACCGGCCCCCTGGCTGAAGCTGCTCCTTCGTTTCTTGCTGGAGCACTTCAACCATGACCGAACCGCCAAAACCGACACCGTCGGTACAGTCCTTTGCCCTCGCCAATGGCCTGCGCGTCTACCTGCGCGAAGACCGTCGCGCCCCGCTGGTCAGCGTGCAGCTGTGGTACCACGTAGGCTCCATCGACGAGCCTGACGGCCACAGCGGCCTGTCCCATGCCCTGGAGCATCTGCTGTTCGAGGGCAGCAGCAAGCTGGCCAGCGGGCAATACTCGACGCTGATGACCCGCCTCGGCGGTAACCCGAATGCGTTCACGCTGGAAGACGCCACGGTCTTTCCACTGACCTTGCCCGTCAGCAGGCTGGAGATTGCACTGGAAGCGATGGCCGACACCATGGCCACTGCCACGCTCAGCGATGCACCCTTCGCCCGCGAACTGGCAGTGGTGATGGCCGAGCGGCGCGTCGATGTCGACAACAACCCCTTGGCCCTCGCCATGGAGCAGCACCAGTTGCTGGCCCACGGCAACAGCCGCTATGCAACACCGGTGATCGGCCACCCCGCCGACCTCCACGCCATGACGCCCGCAGCGGCGCGCACCTGGTACCAGACCTGGTATCACCCAAACAACGCGACCTTGTCAGTCGTCGGCGATATCGGGCTGCAGCCGCTGCAGGCACTGGTAGCGCGGCACTTTGCCGTGATCCCCGCCCATCGCCTGCCACCCCGTCAAACGCCCGTCGAGGATGCCGAACTGACGCGCCGCTCTCAAACAGTGCACCTGCAAGGCCTGAGGCCTGGCGTGATCCTCAGTTTTAACCTGCCCAGCCAACGCACGGCCACGTCCAACGCGCAAGCCCATGCGTTGCGGTTGCTGCCCGATCTCCTCAGCGAAGGCCACGCCGCTACCCTCCGCCGCCTGCTGGTGATAGACGAACAGGTGCTGCAAGCCCTGAAGGCGACGTACCAACCGTATCGGCGGGGCGACAGCCTGCTGACGCTCTACGCCTTCTGTAGTGCGCACATCACGCCCGAGGCTGCAGCCGACAGGCTGTTGGCTGAAATCGAACGCTTTCGTCAGCAGCCGCCCAGCATCGAGGCGCTTCAGCGCGCCAAGGCACGCCTCCTCGCCAGGCAGCTGTTTGCCCGGGACGCCATCGCTGAGCAAGCACATGCCATCGGCAGGCAGGCGGTTTGCGGGCTGGACCCCATCGCGCTGGATGATGAACGAGCCACCCTCGAAGCCGTGACGGCCGAGCAGGTGCACCAGGCCGCCGTCGCCTACCTGACAGCGCCTCGCACAGCGATCACCTACATGCACGACAAGGAGCGCGCCCATGAATGACAGGACATCGCCCCCTCCGGCGGCACATGGCATCTACGGCGGCCTACTCTCCGCCCAAGGGCTGGACCTGCAACAGCGCGAGGTCATCCGCACCAAGGTACACACCTGGAGAACCGACGCGGGAACAGGCGTCACGTTCGTCGAAGCCCGCGGCTTGCCTATCGTCGATGTAGTGCTGCGCTTTAACGCCGGTACCGCCTCGGTTGACTCACCCAGCCTGGCGGCCCTGACGCTGTACATGCTCGACGAGGGCAGCCTGCGCTTCAATGCCGCCGAACATGCGCAACGTATCGAGCGGCTGGGTGCGGTGGTTGAAAAGCAGGTACGCCACGATCACGCCACGCTGAGCCTGCGCAGTGTCAGTACCAAAGCACTGCTCGACCCTGCCATCGAGCTGTTCACCAGCCTCGTCGCACAACCAGCATTTCCAGCCCCCGCCCTGGAGAAGATCAAACGCCAGCTGGTGCTGCATGACGCAGCCCGCGCCAGGCAGCCAGTACTCAGAGCACGCAGCGAAGCCTATCGCCACCTCTTCTACGATCACCCCTACGGCCAGCCACAGGAAAGCACTACGCAAGTGCTCGACGCAGTCACGCCCGCTGACCTGAGAGCGTTTCACCGACGCGCCTACTCCGCCACCAACCTGGAAATGGTCGTGGTCGGGGATCTGTCCCGCATCGAGGCGCAGGCCATGGCACAGCGTATCAGCCAGGCATTGCCCCAAGGCTGGGCTGCCGCTGAGCTGCCAGCTGCGCCACAAACGTCGGGCACCACAATCAACATCGAGCAGGCCGGGGCCGGCAACGCGATTCTTCTTGCGCTGCCGATCGACGTACCGGCCAACGACCCTGAGTTCCTTGCCGTGAAGTTGGCCTGCGAGGTGCTGAGTGTGGGTTCCGACTCCCGCTTGATGAAAGCGCTGCGCCAACGCCAGGGCTTGACCTACGGCATCTACAGCCAGCTGGTGCCCAAGCGCGTTGGAGGGCTCTTCGCGATCGAGTGGGAAATCGCCCCACCCTACGTTAAAAGCTCGCAAGCCCTGGTAGAGGCCTTGCTTCGCGACTTGGTGCTGCACGGGCCGACCGAGGCCGAGCTGCAACTGGCCTGCCAACAGCTGGCTGGGGAGTTGTTGCGCACGGTTGCGCAGAACAAGCGCCTGGCCGAGTTGCTCACCGAAACCACCCAGCAAGGCCAACCTGCCGATCACCTGAACACGTATAACGAGCGCTTGGCCGAGCTGACCCCAGAGGCGGTCCGCGACGTCATGCAACGCAGGTTCGACCTGACGCGCAGGGTACTTGTCAGCGTCGGCCCGGTTGCCGATCAGCAACCGCTGCCGGCCTCCGACCAATAGCGCAGGTACAGCGGCGGCGTTTCATGGCACTCTAGGCAGGCACATCACGAGTCGCCCAGCATGCCCAGTTTCACTGCTACGTTTCGCCCTGCCGTCGGCCTGTCCAACCCCCATCTGCAAACCTTGTGGGGGCCGCTCTGGCGCAAGCTGCCCGAACTGCAACGCGACCGCGAGCGGCTGTGGCTGGCCGATGGCGATTTCATCGACCTCGACTGGCACGGGCCGCACCAACCGGATGCACCGTTGGTGCTGGTCCTGCATGGCCTCACCGGTTCCTCCCACTCGCCCTATGTCAAAGGCTTGCAGCAAGCCCTGCAGGGCCGCGGCTGGGCCAGTGTTGCGGTGAACTGGCGCGGTTGCTCGGGCGAGCCGAACCTGCTGCCGCGCAGCTACCACTCCGGCGCCAGCGAAGACCTGGCAGAAATCGTCGCCCACCTGCGCGTCCAGCGCCCATTGGCGCCGCTTTACGCGGTGGGTTATTCGTTGGGTGGCAATGTGTTGCTCAAGTACCTGGGCGAAAGTGGATCGGCCAGCCAGCTGGAAGCGGCGGTGGCGGTGTCGGTGCCATTTCGTCTGGACCAGTGTGCCGACCGCATCGGCCAAGGCTTTTCCAAGGTCTACCAGGCGCACTTCATGCGCGAGATGTTGGCCTATGTACAGCTCAAGCAGCGGCATTTTCATGAGAAGGGCCAGCATGAGCGGCTGGCGGCACTGCAACGGCTGGGGCCGCTGACCAACCTGCGTACCTTCTGGGACTTCGACGGTAAGGTCACCGCGCCGCTGAACGGGTTCAACGATGCACACGACTATTACCGGCGCTCATCGAGCCGCTTCTTCCTGGGTGAGAATCGCACCCCAACCCTGATCATCCACGCCAGCGACGACCCGTTCGTCTCCAGCCACAGCTTGCCCCTGGCCAGCGAACTGGCGCCGCAGACGCACTTTGAACTGCACAACCGCGGCGGCCATGTGGGCTTTGTCGATGGCAGCCTGCGCAACCCGGGGTATTACCTGGAGCGGCGGATTCCGCAGTGGCTGGTAGAGGGCGCTTAGAGACGGCCTGGGTCAATCCCCGGTAGCCACCCCGTGCGCCGGGTTGTTGATCCATTCGCTCCACGACCCCGCATACAGCCGCCCCAGGGGATAGCCCGCCAGCGCCAAAGCAAACAGGTTGTGGCAAGCGGTCACGCCCGACCCGCAGTAGGCCACCAGGTGCTCCGGCGAGCGCCCGGCCAGTTTTTCTGCGAACCGTTGTTTGAGCGCTTCGGCCGGCAGAAAACGCCCGTCGGCCCCCAGGTTGTCGGTGAATGCCGCGCACTGCGCGCCAGGGATGTGCCCAGCGACCGGGTCGATCGGCTCGACTTCACCCCGGAAGCGCGGCAGCGCGCGGGCGTCGATCAACGTCAGCTCGGCATCGCCCAGGTGCTTGGCCAGGTGCTCGGCATCGATCAGCAGCTTGCTGTCCGGTTCGCCCTTGAAGGTCCCTTCGCGTTTGAGCGGTGGGTCCAGGCTCAGCGGCAGGTGCGCCGCATGCCATGCCTTGAGCCCGCCATCGAGAATCGACACGCCGCTGCGCTTGCCCAGCCAGGCCAGCAACCACCAGGCACGAGCAGCAAACGCACCCGGGCCGTCGTCGTACAGCACCACCTCGCTGTCATTGTCCACGCCCCACTCACGCAGACGCTCGACCAACCGCGCCGCATCGGGCAAAGGGTGGCGCCCCGTGCGCCCCTTGCTTATCGGGCCACTGAGGTCGCGCTCCAGGTCAGCGAAGTGCGCCCCGGCAATATGCCCCTCGGCATAGCTGCGTTGGCCATAATCCACATCCTCGAGGGCAAAGCGGCAGTCGAGGATCACCAAATCGGGCGAGCCCAGACGCTCGGCCAACGCTTGCGGGGTGATCAATTGCGCGAGGGGCATGACAATCTCCTGATCGATAGCACTCGAGCCCTGGTTTACAGTTCCAAGGCCTGGTTGAAGGGTACGTGGAATTCCTGGCACAGCGCGTCCACGGCGCTGCGGGCATCTGCGGTGACAAAGCCGAGCTCCAGCACCAATACCTGATAGACGCCCCGCTTGAAGGCTTCTTCACCCAGGTGCGCGGAATGCTCGCGCGTGGTGCTGAGAAAGCGCACCCATGAGGTCAGGACGATCCAGGCATTGATGGTCAGCGACTCGATCTGCGCCGGCGCCATGGCCAGGATCCCGGCGTCGACGAAGCCACGGTAAATCGCTTGGCCCTGACGCAGGCAGCGCTCGGAAAACCGCCGGTAACGGGCGGCCAGCTCGGGGTCGCTGTCCAGCAGGTGCTCCAGGTCGCGGTGCAGGAAGCGGTAGTTCCACATCGCCGCGAGCAGGGCCTTGAGGTAGAAACGTTTGTCTTCCACGGTGGCGCAACGCCCTTGAGGCGGGCGCAAGAAGCTGTCCACCAGCTCTTCGTACTGGCTGAACAACAGGGCGATGATCGCCTGCTTGTTGGGGAAGTGGTAATACAGGTTGCCGGGCGAAATTTCCATGTGCGCGGCAATGTGGTTGGTACTGACGCTACGTTCGCCCTGCTGGTTGAACAGCTCCAGGCTGTTCTGCACGATGCGCTCTCGGGTCTTCATGCGCGGGGCCATGCTCAGCTCCCAGTCTGCGGGCCTTGATCAAAGGGCCATCTTAAGGCGTATCCGGTGTGGAATACACCGCTCGACGCCAGCGAAAAATTCGCACGATCGTTCGGATTAGAGTATAGGCTCTAGGGACTTCCTGCCCGGATTCGAGCCGATATGACCTCGCCCGTTGACGTGCCTCCTGTGCATTCCGACCTCGACCTGACGGCGAGGTTCGCCGCCCAACGCCTGGCTTTTGCGGGTAACCCCGCCCCCCCGGCAGCCCAGCGCCGGCAATGGCTGAAGAGCCTGCGCGAGGCACTGCTGGCCGAGCAAACGCAGCTGATCGAAGCCATCGATCAAGACTTTGACGGGCGCAGCGCCGATGAAACCTTGCTGGCGGAATTGCTGCCCTCGGTCCAGGGCCTGCGCCACGCCGAAAAGCACCTGCGACGCTGGATGCGGGCCAGCCGACGCCGCGTCGGCCTGGCCTTCCAGCCCGCCAGCGCGCAGGTGCGCTATCAACCGCTGGGCGTGGTCGGCATCATCGTGCCGTGGAACTACCCGCTGTTTCTCGCCATTGGCCCGCTGACCTGTGCCCTGGCCGCCGGCAACCGGGTCATGCTCAAGCTGAGCGAAGCAACGCCCGCCAGCGCCCTGGCCCTCCAGCAGTTGCTGGCGCGCGTGTTCCCCGAAGACCTGGTCAGCGTGGTGCTGGGTGAGGTCGAGGTTGCCCAGGCCTTTGCCCGGCTGCCGTTCGATCACCTGCTGTTCACGGGTGCAACCAGCGTCGGCCGCCAGGTGATGCTGGCCGCGGCGCACAACCTGACCCCGGTCACCCTGGAGCTGGGCGGCAAATCCCCGGCCATCGTCTCGGCCAGCGTACCCCTGGACAGCGCGGCCGAGCGCATCGCCTTCGGCAAAACCCTGAACGCCGGCCAAACCTGCGTGGCCCCCGACTACGTGCTGGTACCGCGCGAGCGGCTGGGGGCCTTCAGTGACGCTTACCAGTCCGCCGTCCACCGCCTGTTCCCGCGTATCGCCGACAACCCCGACTACACCGCCATCATCAACCCGCGGCAGTTGCAGCGCCTGCAGCACCTGCTGGACGACGCCCGTGACCAAGGCGCCCAGGTGCTCGACCTCTACCCAGGCGAGCCGCGCCAGGGACGACGCCTGCCCCCTCACCTGCTGCTGGACGTGAACGACGAGATGCAGGTGATGCAGGACGAAATCTTCGGCCCGCTGCTGCCGCTGGTGCCCTACGACAGCCTCGACCAGGCATTGGCCTACATCAACCAGCGCCCTCGCCCACTGGCCCTTTACTACTTCGGCTACGACCGCAGCGAACAGGAACACGTGCTGCGCCACAGCCACTCCGGCGGTGTTTGCCTGAACGACACCCTGCTGCATGTGGCTCAGGACGACCTGCCCTTTGGCGGCATCGGGCCTTCCGGCATGGGCCACTACCACGGCCACGAGGGTTTTCTGACCTTCAGCAAGGCCAAGGCCGTGCTGGCCAAACAGCGCCTGAACGCTGCACGCCTGATTTACCCACCGTATGGCAAGGCCTTGCAGCGCCTGGTCTACAAGCTGTTCATCCGCTGAGCCCAAGCCCATGCAGCGTCGCGACTTGCTCCGCTTCAGCCTGGGCGCCAGCGCCTTCCTCGCCACCACCAGCCTGGTCGGCTGCACGGCACAGTCGGCCGCGCCCGGTTACAACAGACTGCGTGATGACGACCTGCCCCTGTTGAGCGCGCTGATCCCGGTGGTGCTGGCCGGGACCCAGGCCGTCGAGGCGCTGGTGCTGCACAGCCTCGATCACAAACTGGCGGCGCTGTCGCCAGAAATGCTCAAGCTCACCCGGCAACTGTTCGACGTGCTCAGCCTGCCGCTGACCCGTGGCCCGCTGACTGGTGTGTGGGGCGCCTGGGAGCAGGCCAGCAGCGAGCAGATCAACGCGTTTCTGCAACGCTGGCAGGACAGTTCGCTGAACCTGCTGCGCATGGGCCACGCCTCGTTGCTGCAATTGCTGCAGATGGCCTGGTATGAACGGCCGGAAGCCTGGGCAGCCTGCGGCTACCCAGGGCCACCGAAGATCTGACCACCACAAGAGCCTTGCCAATGCCTGTCATCGACCCGTTTCGCCAAGGCCTCGAACGCGGCTGGATCACCCACGACGGCTCGCGCCTGGCGCATGACCTGGCCCTGCAGGCCGATATCGCCGTGATCGGCAGCGGGGCTGGCGGCGCCACCAGCGCGCAGTTGCTCAGCGCCGCGGGGTTCAAGGTGCTGCTAATCGAAGAAGGCCCCCTGAAGACCAGCAGCGACTTCCACCTGCTGGAAAGCGAGGCCTACGCCAGCCTCTACCAGGAAGGCCTCGGCCGCATGAGCAAGGACGGCGCCATCACCATTCTGCAAGGCCGCGCCGTGGGCGGCACCACACTGGTGAATTGGACCTCGAGCTTTCGCACGCCGCCACAGACCCTGGCCCATTGGGCCCGGGAGCACCAGGTCAATGGCTTGGGCAACGAGGCGCTAGGCCCCTGGTTCGAGCGCATCGAACAGCAGCTGGGCATCAGCCCTTGGGCCTTGCCACCCAACGCCAACAACGAGGTCCTGCGCCGTGGCTGCGAACAACTCGGCTATCGCTGGGCGGTAATCCCGCGCAACGTGCGGGGTTGCTGGAACCTTGGCTATTGCGGCATGGGCTGCCCGGTCAACGCCAAGCAATCGATGCTGGTGACGACTATTCCAGCCACCCTCGACCAGGGCGGCGAGCTGCTCTATCTTGCGCGTGCCGAGCGCTTCGAGCACAACGGCGAGCGCATTACCCAGTTGCAGTGCACGGCCCTGGATGCCCAAGGGATAAACCCCACCGGCCGGCAGATCAGCGTGCACGCCCGCCACTACATCCTCGCCGGGGGCGGTATCAACAGCCCAGCCCTGCTGCTGCGCTCCAACGCCCCCGACCCACACGCCCGCCTGGGCAAACGCACCTTCCTGCACCTGGTCAACTTCAGCGCGGCACGGTTCAAGGCGCGCATCGACCCCTATTACGGTGCTCCGCAGTCCATCTACAGCGATCACTTCCAATGGCTGGGCGGCAGCGGCGGCCCGGTCGGCTACAAACTGGAAGTGCCTCCGCTGCACCCGGCCCTGGCCAGCACCCTGCTGGGCGGGCATGGCAGCGAAAATGCGCAGCGCATGGCCGAGCTGCCGCATACCCACGTGATGCTGGCGTTGCTGCGCGATGGCTTCCACCCAGAAAGCCAGGGTGGCACGGTCGAGCTGCGTGGCGATGGCTCGCCCGTGCTGGATTACCCGGTCAATGACTACCTACGCGACGGTTTGCGCCGCGCCTACCGCAGCATGGCGCAGATCCAGTTTGCCGCCGGGGCCGAGCAGGTGATGCCGGTGCACAGTGATGCCCGCTACGCCAACAACCTTGGCGAAGCCCTGGCGATGATCGACGGCCTGCCACTGGCGCCGTTCCGCACACGCCTGGGCAGCGCCCACGTGATGGGCGGCTGTGCCCTGGGTGAAGACCCTCGACACGCGGTGTGCAACAGCCTGGGCCAGCACCATCAGCTGGAAAACCTGTCGATTCACGACGGCTCGCTGTTCCCCACCAGCATCGGCGCCAACCCGCAATTGTCGGTGTACGCCATCAGCGCCAAGCTCACCGAGGCCCTGATCGCCCGCCTGGCACACAACGCATGACAACGAATGCACCCACTGTCTATAGTGCCATCAGCCGGCCGCATGACTTGGCCGGGCGCTATCGCTGCGCTACCATCCGACTCCCCAACGCACTCCAGCCAGGATGACGCGATGAACCGAGTGTTGTACCCGGGTACTTTCGACCCCATTACCAAAGGCCATGGCGACTTGGTCGAGCGCGCCTCGCGGCTCTTCGACCATGTGATTATCGCAGTGGCGGCCAGCCCGAAGAAAAACCCCCTGTTCCCGCTGGAACAACGGGTTGCGCTGGCCCGTGAGGTCACCAAGCACCTGCCCAATGTCGAAGTCATCGGCTTCTCTTCCCTGTTGGCGCATTTTGCCAAGGAACAGGGCGCCAACGTCTTCCTGCGTGGCCTGCGCGCGGTCTCCGACTTCGAGTACGAGTTCCAGCTGGCGAACATGAACCGGCAACTGGCACCCGATGTCGAGAGCCTGTTCCTGACGCCGTCGGAGCGTTATTCGTTCATTTCCTCGACGTTGGTCCGGGAAATCGCGGCATTGGGGGGGGATATCAGCAAATTCGTCCACCCCATAGTGGCTGAGGCGCTGACCGAACGATTCAAGAAGTAAGCCTGCACGCCTGATCATCGCGCCCGCGTGCACTGCGGGCGCGAATGCGGCACAATTGTGCCCACAGCGTTGAACATGCCCGGGCTGAGAGCCCCGGCCGGAGTCCCCATGTCCCTGATCATCACCGACGATTGCATCAACTGCGACGTCTGCGAACCCGAGTGCCCGAACGAGGCCATCTCCCAAGGCGAAGAGATCTACGTGATCGACCCTAACCTGTGCACCCAGTGCGTGGGTCATTACGACGAGCCCCAGTGCCAGCAGGTCTGCCCGGTCGACTGCATCCCCCTGGATGAAGCGCACCCAGAGACCGAAGAGCAGCTGATGGCCAAATACCGCCTGATTACTGGCAAGGCCTAAGCCCACCTGCACTTACGCGCCCCTCTGTAGGAGCGGCCTTGTGTCGCGAAAGGGCCGCGAAGCGGCCCCGGCAATTTATGCTGCGACGCTGAAAATCTGGGGCCGCTTTGCGCCCCATCGCGACGCAAGGCCGCTCCTACAAGGCACAGCGAAACACTTCAGCGCTGGCAGCGTGGGCAGAACACGCTTGCCCGCTGGCCGAGCTTCACCTCGCGCAAGGTCGTGCCACACAGTTTGCACGGCATCCCGCCCCGCCCGTAAACGAACAGTTCCTGCTGGAAGTAGCCCGGCTGCCCGTCCCCACCGATGAAATCACGCAAGGTCGTGCCGCCCTGCTCGATGGCCGCTGCCAGCACGCGTTTGATCTCGATGGCCAGCTTCAGGTACCGCGCCCGCGAGATACCGCCCGCCTCGCGGCGTGGGTCGATGCCCGCAGCAAACAACGCTTCGGTGGCGTAGATGTTGCCCACCCCCACGACGATGGCGTTATCCATGATGAACGGCTTGACCGCCATCGAGCGCCCACGCGACAGCTGGAACAAACGCTCGCCATCGAACAGGTCGGTCAACGGCTCTGGCCCCAGACGCAGCAGCAGTTCGTGGTTGAGCGGGTCGAGGCTCCAGAGCATGGCGCCGAAACGGCGCGGGTCGGTGTAGCGCAGCATCAGCCCCGACTCCAGCTCGATATCCACGTGCTCGTGCTTGGCCGCCGGCAGGCCGAGCTCGACCAGGCGCAAATTGCCCGACATGCCCAAATGGCTGATCAAGGTACCGACCTCGGCATTGATCAGCAGGTACTTGGCCCGCCGCTCGACGCCGACGATACGCTGCCCCGACAAGCGCACGTCCAGGTCTTCGGGGATCGGCCAGCGCAGGCGCCGGTCACGCACCACCACCCGGCTGACCCGCTGGCCTTCCAGATGAGGCGCAATGCCGCGCCGGGTGGTTTCTACTTCGGGTAGTTCCGGCATGTGTCAGTGCCCGCCCAGCTCTCGAATATTCTGTTTGAGGTTTTCGAAGTCGTAGTCCGACAAGCCAATGTAGTCGAGCACCAGTGGCCCGACCACTTCCCATTCGTGGTCGACACTCTGGCTGCCCAGTACCCGGTAGGACGCGCAGATGTGCTCGGCCATCTTCAGCACCGCCAGCAGGTTCTTCAGCTGGCTCTGGGTATTGCGCGAAGACTCGTCGCGGAACACGGCCAAGGCATTGTGGTGGTTGGCGATGGCCGCTGTAAGGTGCTCGGGCAGGCGCCAGGACTTGGCGGTGAAGTACCCCACCACCGAGTGGTTGGTGTTGAACGCGCGGTTTTCCGTATCGACCACCCGCGTTTCGGCGCTGGCCTCGGCATAGGCCTCTTCCAGCACCTCCATGTAGTTGGGGAAGCGCTTGAGCATCAGCGGCACACCGCAATCATGGAACAGCCCGAGGGTGTAGGCCTCGTCAGCCGTCTGCATGCCGGTGCGCTTGGCCAAGGTCAGGCAGGTCATGGCCACATCCTGCGCGGTGTCCCAGAAGCGGTTCAGGGTGACGATGGTCTCGTCGCTCATTTCGCCTTTGATCGACTGGGCGTTGATCAGGTTGATGATCGAACGACTACCCAGCAGGTTCACCGCCCGTTGGATCGAGCCGATCTTGTTGGAGAGGCCGAAATGCGGGGAGTTGACCAACTTGAGCAACGCGCCGGACAAGCCCGGGTCCTGGGAAATCAGCTTGGCGATGGTTTCCAGGTCTGGGTCGGGCATGTACTGCTCGAACTGCAGGTCGACCATGATCTGCGGTTGCGGCGGGATGGTGATGCCTTGCAAGGCTTGCTGGATCTGTTCGGCGCTGAGTTCTTGGGACATGCGTACACACTCGTTGAGGACGGCGAATTCTAACACCGGATCGGCTGGCTTTAGCCCTGGCCAGCACTTTGTCGCGCCTGACCCCGAAGCGAAGGCCAACACGGTATACTCCCGCTCTTTTTTCCCGGAGCGACGTCATGTCCCTGCCCAGCCTACGCCTCAAAGCCAATGCCGACCGCCGCCTGCGCGCCGGCCACCTGTGGGTCTACAGCAATGAAGTCGACGTCGCCGCGACCCCGCTGCAAGGTTTCCAGGCCGGCCAGCAAGCGATCCTCGAGGCTGCCAACGGCAAGCCGCTGGGCATCGTGGCGCTGAGCCCGAACAACCTGATCTGCGCGCGCCTGCTGTCGCGCGACATCAAGCTGCCGCTGGACAAGTCGCTGCTGGTACACCGCCTCAACGTCGCCCTGTCGCTGCGTGAGCGCCTGTTCGACAAGCCGTGCTACCGCCTGGTCTACGGCGACTCCGACCTGCTGCCAGGCCTGGTGGTCGACCGTTTCTTCGACATCCTCGTGGTCCAACTGGCGTCGGCCACCATGGAACTACACAAGGACGACGTGATCGCCGCCCTGGTGCAAGTGCTCAAGCCAAGCGGCATCTTGTTCAAGAACGATTCCGCCGCGCGTGATGCCGAAGGCCTGCAGCGCTACGTCGAAACCGTCTACGGCGAAGTGCCGGACTGGGTCCCGCTGGAAGAAAACGGCGTCAAGTTCGAAGCACCGGTACGTGAAGGCCAGAAAACCGGCTGGTTCTACGACCACCGCATGAACCGCGCACGCCTGGCGCCCTACGTCAAAGGCAAGCGCGTGCTCGACCTGTTCAGCTACATCGGTGGCTGGGGTGTGCAAGCCGGCGCGTTTGGCGCCAGCGAAGTGTTCTGTGTCGATGCGTCGGCTTTTGCCCTGGACGGCGTCGAGCGCAATGCCGCGCTCAACGGCATCAGCGAGAAGCTGACCTGCATCGAAGGTGACGTATTTGAAGCGCTGCGCGAGCTGAAGGCCGCCGAAGAACGCTTCGACGTGATCATTGCCGACCCACCCGCCTTCATCAAGCGCAAGAAAGACCTGAAAAACGGCGAAGCGGCCTACCGTCGCCTCAACGAACAGGCCATGCGCATGCTCAACAAGGACGGCATTCTGGTCAGCGCCTCGTGCTCGATGCACCTGCCCGAGGATGACCTGAACAACATCCTGCTGACCAGCGCCCGCCACCTGGACCGCAACATGCAACTGCTCGAGCGCGGCGGCCAAGGCCCGGACCACCCGGTGCACCCGGCCATTGCCGAAACCCGCTACATCAAGAGCATTACCTGCCGGTTGCTGCCTAACAGCTGATTCAACGCCTTGGGGCCGCTTTGCGGCCCATCGCGGGCAAGCCCGCTCCCACACAGGTACGCAACCCCCTGTAGGAGCGGGCTTGCCCGCGATGGGCTGCAAAGCAGCCCCGAATCCACCTCAGATATCCAGCACGTACGACGCGATCCCAAAGTACACCAGCACCCCCGCCGCATCGGCAATCGAGGTCACCAGCGGGCCACTGGCCGTCGCCGGGTCGAGCTTCAGCTTGGTGAACATGAACGGCAGGCTCATGCCGATCAGGCTACCCAGCAACACGATCACCAGCATGCTGCTGGCAACGATCAGGGCAATGTCCACCCCACCGCGCAGCACGCCCAGCGATGCCACCGCCACGGCCATGGTCGCCCCCAGCGCCAGCGCAACCCCACACTCGCGCCCTAGCATGCGCAGCCAATCACGCATGTACACTTCGCCCGTCGCCAGGCCCCGCACCATCAACGTCGCCGACTGCGCCCCGGCATTGCCCCCGCTGTCCACCAGCAGCGGCAGGAAGAACACCAGCACGATGTGCGCGGCAATGGTTTCCTCGAACGCCGCAATCCCCGCCCCCGAGAACAGGTTGCCAAAGACCAGCAACACCAGCCACAGCACCCGTTTGCGGTACAGCAGGCTGACGGTGGCATCGCGCAGATTGCCCACGTGGTTGGTGATGGAGGCGCCTTTGTGGAAGTCCTCGGTGGCCTCATCGACCACCACATCAAGTGCATCGTCGCAGGTCACCAGGCCTACCAGCCGCCCGGCCTCGTCCAGCACCGGCACAGCCAGCAGGTCGTGTTGGCGGATCAAGCGGGCCACGTCTTCCTGACGGGTCGTGGTACAGACGCAAATGACCTTGTGCACCATGATGTGATCAATCATCGCCTCAGGCGCCGCGAGGATCAACTCGCGCAAGGACAAGGTCCCAAGCAGGTTGCGCTGCCCGTCGAGCACATAGGACTGGTAGATGGTTTCGGCATCGGCGGCCTCCCGGCGCAGCATGTCGATGGCCTGGCTGGCGCTGAGGCCGGCATCCAGGCACGAGTACTCACTGGTCATCAGGTAACCGGCCGTGCCTTCGGGGTAGCCTTGCGGGTGAAGCAGGTCGTCACGACGGGCCTGGGCGGCCTGGCGCAGGTCAAGGGGTGAAACGAGCGTATCGGAGGTGTGCTGCATGAGGTTCTCCAGGCGCCGACGCAGGCACCCGCACACCTCAGCCACACGGGCTCAAGCCTTCGGAAGCCCTGGCGACGACGCGCTCAGTGCCAATTTGCGAGTTCGGTATGAACTGAAACTGGGAAGGTCCATTGAGGGTGTATCTCGTGAAGCCGCACATGCGGCGGGCGGATCATAGTCAGCTTGGGCGGGCAGGTCAGCCCCTGAACCGGCGTTTCGGAAGCGTCCTACAAGCGACCGGTCATGAGGCGAAAGCCACCGCCCAGACACATCGCCATTCCCTCACAGCGCCAGCGGTGTAGAATCGGCCTATTCATCGCCAGTCATCCCCGGCGGGTTTATGAGCTCTGGTCGAGCACGCGGCGATCCCGTAGTGTCTTCGGCCCCATCCGTGCCAGTGGCAACCGGCCTAAGGCGCATAGGACAAGAGAAGCTCACTCCCCTTTTTGTGACCTGATTAAGCCGCCAGGAGTGCTTCATGCCTGATTATCGTTCCAAGACTTCCACCCAAGGCCGCAACATGGCTGGCGCCCGAGCCCTGTGGCGCGCCACCGGGATGAAGGACGAAGATTTCAAGAAACCGATCATCGCCATCGCCAACTCGTTCACCCAGTTCGTCCCGGGCCACGTGCACCTGAAGGACCTGGGCCAGCTGGTTGCCCGTGAGATCGAGCGCGCCGGTGGCGTGGCCAAGGAATTCAACACCATCGCGGTCGACGACGGCATCGCCATGGGCCACGACGGCATGCTGTATTCGCTGCCAAGCCGCGAGATCATCGCCGACGCCGTGGAGTACATGGTCAACGCCCACTGTGCCGACGCCATTGTCTGCATCTCCAACTGCGACAAGATCACCCCCGGCATGCTGATGGCCGCCCTGCGCCTGAACATCCCGGTGATCTTCGTCTCCGGCGGCCCGATGGAAGCCGGCAAGACCAAGCTGGCCAGCCACGGCCTGGACCTGGTCGACGCGATGGTCATCGCGGCTGACTCCACGGCCTCCGACGAGAAGGTTGCCGAATACGAGCGCAGCGCCTGCCCGACCTGCGGTTCGTGCTCTGGCATGTTCACCGCCAACTCGATGAACTGCCTGACCGAAGCCCTGGGCCTGGCCCTGCCGGGCAACGGCTCGACCCTGGCCACCCACTCCGACCGCGAGCAGCTGTTCCTCACTGCCGGCCGCACCATCGTCGAGCTGTGCAAGCGCTACTACGGCGAGAACGACGAGTCGGTCCTGCCACGTAGCATCGCCAACTTCAAGGCGTTCGAAAACGCCATGATGCTGGACATCGCCATGGGCGGTTCGACCAACACCATCCTGCACCTGCTGGCCGCGGCCCAGGAAGGCGAGGTGGCGTTCGACCTGCGGGACATCGACCGCTTGTCGCGCAAAGTGCCGCAGCTGTGCAAGGTGGCGCCGAACATCCAGAAGTACCACATGGAAGACGTGCACCGCGCCGGCGGCATCTTCAGCATCCTCGGCTCGCTGGCCCGTGGCGGCCTGCTGCACACCGACCTGCCGACCGTGCACAGCCGCAGCATGGAAGAAGCCATCGCCAAGTGGGACATCACCCAGACCGATGACGAAGCGGTGCACACCTTCTTCAAAGCCGGCCCGGCAGGCATCCCGACCCAAACCGCATTCAGCCAGTCGACCCGTTGGGAAACCCTCGACGACGACCGTGAAAACGGCTGTATCCGCAGCTTCGAACACGCCTACTCGCAAGAGGGTGGCCTGGCGGTGCTGTACGGCAACATCGCCCTCGACGGTTGTGTGGTGAAGACCGCCGGTGTCGACGAGTCGATCCATGTGTTCGAAGGCAGCGCGAAAATCTTCGAAAGCCAGGACAGCGCCGTGCGCGGCATCCTCGCCGACGAAGTGAAGGCCGGTGACATCGTCATCATCCGTTACGAAGGCCCGAAGGGCGGCCCGGGCATGCAAGAGATGCTCTACCCGACCTCGTACTTGAAATCCAAAGGCCTGGGCAAGGCCTGCGCCCTGCTCACCGACGGCCGCTTCTCGGGCGGTACCTCGGGCCTGTCGATCGGCCACGCTTCGCCGGAAGCCGCTGCAGGCGGCGCCATTGGCCTGGTGCGCGACGGCGACAAGGTGTTGATCGACATCCCCAACCGTTCGATCAACCTGCTGGTCAGCGACGAAGAGCTGGCCGAGCGCCGGGTCGAGCAGGACAAGAAAGGCTGGAAGCCCGCCGAAGTGCGCCCGCGCAAAGTGACCACCGCGCTCAAGGCCTACGCCCTGCTGGCGACCAGTGCCGACAAAGGTGCGGTGCGTAACAAAGCGATGCTCGACGGGCTGTAAGGCTCTGATGAGTGTATTGGGGCTGCTTTGCAGCCCATCGCCGGCAAGCCGGCTCCCACAGGTGCGGCGCTAGCCTTGGAGGCTACACAGTTCGGGTGGGAGCCGGCTTGCCGGCGATGGGCCGCCGAGCGGCCCCAGCGCTTTCAACTATCTTCCCCACGCGAAGCGCATTGGCGCAACTGCGCCAGCAACAAGGCCGCCGAGCGCTTCGGCTTTGCCATCGAGGTCAGCATGAACTGCGCGTGAGGCAGTGCGGGCAGTGTCGTCACTTCCTGCAGGCCTGCGGCCAGTGCGCATGAGCGGGTGACCGGGGTTACCCCAAGCCCGCCGCTTACGGCAGTCATCAGCCCCCCGGCACTGGGGCTCTGGCAAACGATCCGCCATTGTCGCCCTGCACGCGCCAACGCTTCGATGGCCGCCGCTCGGTAGGGGCATTGATCGGAAAATACCGCCAAAGGTACAGGTGAGGTCGCATCATCGGTGGCCAGCGCCAGCGGCCCTCTCGCCCAGACCAACGGCTCGGACCAGAGCACCTCGCCACGCTCATCACCGCCGCAGCGGCTCCCTAGCACAATATCCAGCCCACCCGCGTGCATGAGTGCGAGCAACTCGCCGGTCAAGCCGACTTGCAGGGTAACCTCGGCATCGGGGTGCGCCACGGAAAACCGACGCAGGCAATCGATGATCGGGGCTTTGACCATCTCCTCGCTCAACCCCACGGACACCGTTCCGCAAACCCGCCTGCCGACGCCAAGGCTCGCGCGGGCATCATCGTGCAGTGCCAGGATGGTGCGGGCATAGCCTGCTAGCCGCGTGCCTGCTGGGGTCAGGCTGACCGAGCGCGTGGTGCGCTCCAGCAGCTTGTGCCCGGCCTCAGCCTCGAGCCGCCGAATGTGCGCGCTGATTGCCGATTGCGTGAGGTGCAGGCGCTCTGCCGCACGCGTGAAGCCCCCGCTGTCGGCAACGGCCAGCAAGCTACGCAGAAGGACGCTATCGAACACGGATTGATCACCTATTAAACTGAATGAGGCGATCATACGTGATTTCTATAATGGATCGTCCTGAATCAGACTCTGCGCTCCCCCTGGCCATGCCTCGCCAGGGGAAATGCCATCGACGCTGACAGGAGTAGCCCCGTGGTTGAACGTGTTCTTTATGTGTGTGCATCGCCGAGAGGCGAACGCTCGGTTTCCGCTCAGATTGCCGAAGTGTTCCTGGCCGCGTTGGCCGAGCGCAAAACCGTGGAGGTTGACCGCCTGGACCCTTGGGAATGCGAGCTGCCTGAAGTGGATGGCGACCTGCTGGCGGCCAAGTACGCCGGGCTTACCGATGCCCCGCTTTCACCCGCGCAAAACGCCGCCTGGGCACAGATCAAAACCCTCGCCAAACGCTTCCACCGGGCAGATACAGTGGTGTTCAGCGTCCCGCTGTGGAATTTCGGCATCCCCTACAAACTCAAGCACTTGATCGACGCCATTTCGCACAAGGGCGTGTTGTTCACCTTCGATGAACAGGGGTTGAACGGCATGCTGGGTGGGCGCCGGGCGGTGGCCATCTACACCCGCGGGCTGGGTTATGGCCCCGACTCCCAGACGCCTGACCAGGCGTTCGGCCTGGAAAAACCCTTCCTCGATGCGTGGTTCCGCTTCGTCGGGATCAACCAGGTGCACAGCATCGTGGCCGAACAGACGCTTGGCGCAGAGGGTGCCAGCGTCCGCTCAAGCGCCATGGAAGCCGTGGCCATGCTGGCGCAGAACTTCGACCAACAACAAGCCAGAACGCTCATTGTCGGCCGAAGCGGCTGACCTGCACCGGGCTACTGGATCTGCTCTGGCGTGACGATCACCCAGTTCTTGTCGGCCGTCACCGGCAGCCCTTCCTTGGCCTGCGCGGCCGCGTGCTTGGCGATCATGCCGTTGAGCTGGTCCATGTACTTGGCCTTGCGGTTTATCCACAGGTGGATGCCCCCCTTGCCCACGTCCACCCCGTGGAACTGCATGTAGCCATCACTGGTGGGCGTATCGCCGCCCACCAGCACCGGCCGCTTCCACTCGTCGATGTAGGTGAGGATCGCCGCCTGCTTGCCCGCCATCCAGGTCGCCGGGGTCCACAGGTAAGGCGTCAATTCCAGGCCTTCGTTTGCCTTGGGGTCATAGCTGCCGGCGCTGATCTGCTTGCGCGCCGTGGTCAGCTGGCCGTTGCTGCGGTCCTTCAGTAGCAGGCTGACGCCAATCACGTTCTGCGGTTTGACGTTGTAGCCGTACTTGGGGTCGGACGCGACCATGCGCACCAATTCTTCGGACGCGGCAGAAATGACATACACCTCAATGCCGTTTTCCATCAGTTTGTTGAACAGCTCGGCCTGGCCGGCAAAGACCTTGGGCGGCTGCACATCGATGGCCTTGACCTGGTCACCCTCGAAATACGTGCTGGGCACGGGCTTGCCGGAAGCCATCAAGGCGTCGACCTGGGCCTTCAGTTCCTTCAGGGTGAAGCCCGAGAACACCTGCGCCACCCAGGGGTAGCAGACCATGTCGTCGATTTCGCACAGGCGGTAGTAGTAACTGAACAGACTTTCCTTGTGCTCGGCCGTGTCTTTGAAGGGGATCAGCTTCAACGAAGGGTCGAGCTTGTCGCGGGTCAGCAGCCCCTGGTTCTCCATGAACGGCAGCAGTGCCTCTTCAAGGTCGTAGCGGTAGCTGGTGTTGTCCATGTCGAACACCGCGTAGTTACCTTTGTTGGCATTGGCGGCGATCATGCTGTCGAGCTGTTTGGCGGCCTCGGCAGGCCAATGCTTGAGTTCGGTGGCCCAGGTTTGGGCCCCGAACAGCAGGGACAGACCCAGGGCGAGGGCTTTCGGAGCGAACTTCATGTGCGAATCTCCTGAAATGACCGGGAAACGCTAGTCCAACCTACCGGCCCAGCAAGCCCTGACAACGACGTTGAAGCAGCTTGAAACGCCCTGTTCATTGCTATCCGCGACATTCCGTTATTCCATAAACGACTATGCACATTCCATTTGGGTATAAATTCGTTTGTTTTCAGGCTGTTAGCATTTCCGTTCGCAATCGCTCACAGAGGCGATGCCTCTTCTGTTTTTTGTTGGAGCTTCAATGAACCTGCCGCTGTCTCTCAACCTGCTGGCGTTCCTGGCCTTGCTGCTGGGCCTGGCACAAACTCGCCGCACCGACTGGAGCCTGGCCAAGAAGGTCTTGCTGGGCCTGGTGCTGGGTGTGGTGTTCGGCCTGGTCCTGCACACGATCTATGGCGCTGGCCACCCGGTATTGAAAGCCACCATCGCCTGGCTCGACCTGGTCGGCAACGGCTATGTCGGCTTGCTGCAGATGATCGTCATGCCGCTGATCTTCGCCTCGATCCTCAGCGCCGTGGCACGCTTGCACAATGCTTCCTCGCTTGGCCGCATCAGCGTGCTGAGCATCGGCACCTTGCTGCTCACCACTGCCATCGCCGCATTGATCGGCATCGTCTTGACCAACCTGTTCGGCCTGACCGCCGACGGCCTGGTGGCTGGCGTGCAGGAAAGCGCGCGGCTGCAAGCGATCCACAGCGACTACGCCGGCAAGGTCGCCGACCTCAACATCCCGCAACTGCTGCTGTCGTTCATCCCCAGCAACCCGGTAGGCGACCTGGCGCGGGCCAAGCCAACCTCGATCATCAGCGTGGTGATCTTCGCCGTGTTCGTCGGCCTGGCCGCCCTGCAACTGATCAAGGACGACGCCGAGAAAGGCGCGCGCGCCCTGTCGGCCATCGACACCCTGCAAGCCTGGGTCATGCGCCTGGTGCGCGTGGTGATGAAGCTCACCCCTTATGGTGTGCTGGCCCTGATGACCAAGGTGGTCGCCAGCTCCAACCTGGACGACATCCTCAAGCTGGGCAGCTTCGTCGTCGTTTCGTACATCGGCCTGGGGCTGATGTTCGTGGTGCATGCCGTCATCCTGGCGGCGACCGGCGTCAGCCCGCTGCGCTTCTTCCGCAAGGTGTGGCCAGTGCTGACCTTTGCCTTCACCAGCCGCTCCAGCGCCGCGAGCATCCCGCTGAACATCGAAGCGCAAACCCGTCGCCTGGGTGTGCCGCAGTCGATCGCCAGCTTCAGCGCCTCGTTCGGCACGACGATTGGTCAGAACGGTTGCGCCGGCCTGTACCCGGCGATGCTGGCCGTGATGGTTGCCCCGGCAGTGGGCATCGACACCTTCGACCCGCTGTGGATCGCGACCCTGGTCGCCATCGTCACCCTGAGCTCGGCTGGGGTAGCCGGAGTGGGCGGTGGCGCGACCTTCGCAGCCCTGATCGTGCTGCCGGCCATGGGCTTGCCGGTTGAACTGGTAGCACTGCTGATTTCGGTAGAGCCGTTGATCGACATGGGCCGCACGGCACTGAACGTGAATGGCTCGATGACGGCCGGGGTGGTGACCAGCCAGCTGTTGAAAGAGACTGACCAGGACGTGTTAGCAGATGACCAGCATGCAACGCTGAGTCATAGCTGATACGCCAAGGCCGCCCCTGCACAGAAGACGCGGTCTTTTTGTAGGAGCGGCCTTGCGTCGCGATGGGGCGCGAGCGCCCACCAACAATCTCAAACCTTGTCCCAGACATCGAAGTGATACGCCGGCCCAGCCCCTTCAGGCGCTTGCGGCTCACTGCTCACCCGGCGCCACTGCGCCTCGTCGAACGCCGGGAACCACGCATCGCCCTCAGGCGACAGCTCGACCCGGGTCAGGTACATGCGGCTCACCAGCCCCTTCTCCAGCGCCTGCCCATACAGCTGCGCCCCGCCAATCAGCATCAGCTCATCGACGCCCTGCTCACGCGCCCACTGTTCGGCGCGCACCAGCGCAGCTTCCAGCGAGGCGAACACCTCGGCACCGGCCAGCGCCAGCCCCGGCTGGCGGCTGACCACGATATTCAGCCGCCCCGGCAAAGGCCGGCCCAGCGAGTCCCAGGTCTTGCGCCCCATGATGATAGGCTTGCCCAGGGTCGTGGCCTTGAAGTACTTGAAATCCCCCGGCAGGTGCCAGGGCATGGAATTGTCGATGCCGATCACGCGGTTCTCGGCGAGGGCCGCGATCAGGCTGAGGGGGAGTGTGCTAGTCATGCCAGCGAGGATAGCAAACCCGCCGTGGGTTATGCTTCTGCCCTGACCTGTGCAATGGAAGACCTTGTGACTGGACCGACGCCACTGGACAAACGCTGGCTCACCGAAGCAGTACGCCTGCGCGAGGAACATGCCGGCCCCCTGGAAGACCAGGAAGCCAACCGCCACGCCCGCCAGGCCGGCGGCGACCTGGCGACCCGTATCGAAACGCGCGCGCTGTTCCTGGCCGAACGCGACGGCATGACAGCCGCCCTGCGCCACTGGAAGCAGGGCGCGCGCCTGGCACTGCTGGCCCTGTTGATCATGGCCGCCTTCAGCGGCGCGGGCCTGGCCTTCGCGGCGCTGGGCGATGGCCAACGCCCGGTGAATGTGTTCTGGGCACTGGGCAGCCTGCTGGGGTTGAACCTGTTAATGCTGCTGGGCTGGGCGATCGGCTTCAGCCTGAGCGGCGAACACGGCGCTGGGCTGGGCCGGCTTTGGTTGTGGCTGAGCGAACGCTTTGCCCGCGATGCCAAGGCCGCGCACCTTGCGCCCGCGTTGCTGGTGCTGCTGCAGCGCCAGCGCCTGAATCGCTGGCTGCTTGGCGTGCTGGTGCACGGGCTGTGGCTGCTGGCGATGATGACCGCGTTGGCGATGCTCTTGGCGTTGCTGGCCACACGGCGCTATGGCTTTGTCTGGGAAACCACCCTGCTTGCCGCCGAGCCGTTCATCCACATGACCCAGGCGCTCGGCGCTCTGCCTTCGCTGCTGGGCTTTGCCGTGCCGGACGAAGCCATGATCCGCGCCAGCGGCGACACGCTGCCGGCCCTGGACCTGGCCCGCCAGGCCTGGGCCAGCTGGTTGCTCGGCGTGGTGCTGGTCTATGGCCTGCTACCACGCCTGCTCTTGGCCGCACTATGCCTGTGGCGCTGGCGCCAAGGCCGCGCACGCCTGGCGCTGGACCTCAGCCTGCCAGGCTACGCGGCATTGCGCGAAAGCCTTATGCCACGCAGCGAGCGCATCGGTGTGCAGGACGCCGCGCCCGACACCTTGCCCCACTTCGCTGCCGGGCAACTGGAAAGCGGCAGCAGCGGTGCCTTACTGGTCGGCCTGGAGCTGGATGACCAGCGCCCCTGGCCGCCCGCCCTGCCCAAAAGCGTGACCGATGCCGGCGTGCTCGATAGCCGTGAATCACGCAACCGGCTGCTCGAACAACTCAGCCGCTTCCCCCCGGCGCGCCTGGCTATCGCCTGCGACCCACGCCGCTCGCCCGATCGCGGCAGCCTGGCGTTGCTGGCCGAGCTGGCACGCAATGCCGGCGCCACCCGTATCTGGCTGCTGCAGGCGGCCCCAGGCCAGGCCCTGGACGCCGAGCGCCTGGGCGACTGGCACGAAGCGCTGGACCGCCTCGGCCTGCCCCACGCCGACACCTCGCCCCTGACCTGGTTGGAGCATGGCCATGACTGAGCCGCTTAAACTGGCCGTGGTCGGCCACACCAATGTCGGCAAGACTTCGCTACTGCGCACCTTGACCCGCGACGTGAGCTTTGGCGAGGTGTCCCATCGCCCCAGCACCACCCGCCATGTGGAGGGCGCACGCCTGTCGGTGGACGGCGAGCCCCTGCTGGAGCTGTATGACACCCCTGGCCTGGAAGACGCCATTGCCCTGCTCGACTACCTCGAGCGGCTGGAGCGCCCGGGTGAGCGCCTGGACGGCCCGGCCCGGCTGGCACGCTTCCTCCAAGGCAGTGAGGCACGCCAACGCTTCGAGCAGGAAGCCAAGGTGCTGCGCCAGTTGCAGGCCAGCAATGCCGGCCTGTACGTGATCGACGCCCGCGAGCCGGTGCTGGCCAAGTACCGCGACGAACTGGAGGTGCTGGCCAGTTGCGGCAAGCCGCTGCTACCCGTGCTCAACTTCGTCGCCAGCAGCCAGCACCGAGAGCCCGAATGGCGTGAAGCCCTTGCCCGGCTTGGCCTTCACGCCTTGGTGCGGTTCGACAGCGTGGCCCCGCCGGAAGACGGCGAGCGCCGCCTGTACGAAAGCCTGGCCCTGCTGCTGGAAGACGCCCGCCCTGCCCTGCAACGGCTGATCGACGACCAGCAGGCGCAACGCCAAGCCCGCCATCAAAGCGGTAAACGCCTGATCGCCGAGCTGCTGCTCGACTGCGCCGCCTGCCGGCGCAGCGTGGTGGCCGAGCCCGCCGCCGAAGCCAAGGCCATCGAAGCGTTGCGCCAGGATGTGCGGCAACGCGAACAGCGCTGTGTCGAAGCGCTGCTCAAGCTGTATGCCTTCCGCCGCGAAGACGCCCATGCCAGTGATTTGCCGTTGCTGGACGGTCGTTGGGGCGATGACCTGTTCAACCCCGAGACCTTGAAGCTGCTGGGCGTACGCCTGGGCAGTGGCGTGGCGGCGGGCGCTGCGGCGGGGGCCGGGGTCGATCTGTTGGTCGGTGGCCTGACCCTGGGCGCGGCGGCCTTGGCCGGCGCAATCGCGGGCGGCGCGCTGCAGACGGCACGCAATTACGGGTCGCGGTTGATGGGCAAGCTCAAAGGGCAGCGTGAGCTGACGGTGGACGATACGGTGTTGCGGCTGTTGGCGTTGCGCCAGCAGCAGTTGATGGTGGCCCTGGATAATCGCGGGCACGCCGCGCAAGACAGCATTCGCTTGGGCGAGCTGGACGAGAAGGCCTGGCGCGAGGGCAAGTTGCCTGAGGCGTTGGTCAAGGCGCGGGCGCATCCGCAGTGGTCGACGCTCAACCCCGGGGCGCGGGTGAATCAGGCGGAGCGGCAGGAGCAGTTGGAGGCGTTGGTGTTGCAGATTTGAGTTTGTGTGGGGGCTGGTAGGTGTTCGCCTTTAGGGGGGCGGCGCCTGGGGGACCGAGCGCCGCCCGCGCGGCGCATCGCGAGCAACGCTCGCTCCTACGTTTGTTTCGGGCCAATATTCCTGGGGCATTCGCGCGCGACCGCCTTGGCGCATGACGCGATATCGCGTCGAACAAACAAGGCGGTCGCGCGCGCCTGTCACAGGCGTTACTGGCCAAAAACAAACGTAGGAGCGAGCGTTGCTCGCGATGCGCCGCGCGGGCGGCGCTCGATCTCCCAGGCGCCACACCCCTCAAGGCATGCACCTCTCAACCACAAACCCAACCCCAGCCCAGCGCCCCTTCACTGCTGCGCCACCTTCTCCGACTTACCGTCATACCGCTTGCGCCACTCGGCCAGAATCTCGTCACGGTGCTTCGAGGCCCAGGCAAAGTCGTTCTTGATCAACCGCTGCTCATAATCAGCCGGCAACTCGGTCTGCGGCTTGGCGATACCCGGCGCGGCAAGCACCGCGAAGTTTTCCTTGTACAACGCCATCGCCGCAGGGCTGGCCGAAAAGTCTGCCAAACGCTTGGCCGCATCGGCCTTTGGCGTGCCTTTGATCACCGCCGTCGCCTCGATCTCCCAGCCCAGGCCCTCCTTGGGCAGCACGATGTCCAGCGGCGCGCCTTGGCGCTTGAGCTGCACAGCGGGGTATTCGAACGAGATACCGATCGGGAACTCGCCCGCCGCCGCCAGCTTGCACGGCTTGGAGCCGGAGTGAACGTACTGGCCGATGTTCTGGTGCAAGGCGTCCATGTAGGCCCAGCCCTGAGGCTCGCCAAAGGTCTGCAGCCAGGCACTGACATCCAGGAAGCCCGTGCCGGACGAGGCCGGGTTGGGCATGACGATCTTGCCCTTGTACTCGGGCTTGGTCAGGTCTTGCCAGCTCACCGGCTTGCTCAGGCCCTGCTTCTCGGCCTCGATGGTGTTGAAGCAAATGGTCGCGGCCCAGACGTCCATGCCCACCCAAGCCGGTGGGTTGGCTGCGTCGCGGTAGTTCGCCGAGATTTTGCCCAGGTCCTTGGGCGCATAGGCTTCGAGCATGCCGTGCTGGTCAAGCACGGCCAGGCTGGAGGCCGCCAACCCCCACACCGCATCGGCTTGCGGGCGGTCTTTTTCAGCCAGCAGTTTGGCGGTAATGATGCCCGTGGAATCGCGCACCCACTTGATCTCGATGTCTGGGTTGGCCTTTTCGAAGGCCTGCTTGTAGGTCTTGAGCTGCTCGGCTTCTAGCGCGGTGTAAACCGTCAGCTGAGTGCCAGCGGCCGAAGCCTGCAGGCTGAACACGGCAGAAACGGCAGCAGCAAGTGCAAGGTGCTTGAACATGGTGGGGTTCCTTACAGGTCAGGCAGCCGCGGCGCGTTGGCGCCAGGCTTGGGAGCGGCGCAACAGGCCGCGTGAGGCTGCAGCCAGCAGCAATGAGGCGCTGGCGCTGGTCAGCAGAATCAAAGTCGACATGGCGGCGGCACCGCCAACGTTGCCCGCGTCGTCCATGTTCAGCACGGCAACGGCGGCGAGGATGGTGTCGGGGCTGTAGAGGAAGATCGCCGCCGACACGGTGGTCATCGCCGAGACGAACAGGTAGCGGATGATGTCCAGCAGCGCCGGTAGGCAGATCGGCACGGTTACCCGCAGGAAGTGCCGATACAGCGGCGCCTTGAGCGACAACGCAGCGGCCTCGAACTCGCCGTCGAGCTGGCGCAGTGCGGTGGTGGCGGTCATCTGCGCAGTGGTCAGGTAATGGGCAATGGTGCAGATGACCAACAAGCCCATGCTGCCGTACAGCACATGCAACGGGTTGCCGTTGAGGTTGAAGAAGAACACATAGCCCAGGCCCAGCACGAGGCCCGGCACCGCCATGGGGATGAAGCTGAGCAGGCGCAGCGACTGGTTGAGCAGGCGTTGGCCCTGGGTCTTTTCCATCAGGTAGGCACCGCAGAAAATCACCACGCTGCCGATCAGCGCCGTGCCGATCGCCATGGTCACGCTATTGCGGTACGCCAGCCAGCCTCCGCCGGCGGTGTCCTCGAACAGGTAGTGCTTGAGCGACAGCGACAGGTTGTAGGGCCAGAAGGTGACCAGCGACGAATACACGGCCATGCCGATCACCAGCAACAGCACCGCGCAGACCACCAACACGACCGCCAGGAAGCAGGCATCGCGACGGCGCGAGGGCTTGGGCTCGAACACCTGCGCCCGCCCACTCATGGCCTCGCCCTGGCGGCGACGCAACCAGGCATCGACAGCAAAACTAAGCAGTGCCGGCACCAGCAAGACCATACCGATCAGGGCGCCGCGGCCAAATTGCTGCTGGCCAACCACGGCCTTGTAAGCTTCCAGGGCCAACACCTGATAATCCCCCCCGACCACAACCGGGACGCCGAAGTCAGTGATGGTCAGGGTAAACACCAGGCAGAAGGCGGCGAATACCGCCTGGCGCGTGGCAGGCCAGGTAATGCTGGAAAACGCCCGCCACGGCCCGGCGCCCATGCTCGACGCAGCATCGAACAGGCGCGCATCGGCCAGCGACAGGGCCGACAGCAGAATCATCAATGCATGCGGGAAGGTGTAAATGGCCTCGCCGAGCACGATCCCCCAGAAGCCGTAGATGTTGTCGCTCAGCAGCCCGCGCAGCAGGCCCTGGTTACCGAACAGGTAGACCAGCGCGATCGCCGGCAGCATCGACGGCGCCAGCAGGGGCAGCAACGAGATGCCCCGCCACAGGCCCTTGGCCGGGATCAGCGTGCGTTGCAACGCATAGGCGAACAGGTAAGCCAGTGGGATGACGATGGCCGCGACGGTGAGTGCCACCGACAAGCTATTGCCGAGCAGCCAGTGGAAGTTCTCGCTGGCGAACAGCGCCCGGGCAGCCGCCAGGCCGCCGCCCTGGCCGGCGTCACCGCTGAAACCACGCCAGAAGATCGCCAGCAGCGGCATCAGCACCGCCAGTACCAACAGCATCAACAGCAACCACTTCCCACCGACGACGAACAGCCGGTCACCCAAGGCAACGCCGTGGCGCGAGGTGGCCTTGGCCGGGTTCAGCGGCAGGGACATTGGCGCGGCCATCTCAGGCAAACACCTGCAGGCTCTGCGGTGGCAGCGCCACCCAGATGTCCTGCGAGCCCAGCCGCGGCATGGCCTCGGGGGCCAGTTCGGCCAGCAAGGCATGGCCCGGCAAGGCTTTGAACTCGAAGCTCATGCGGCAGCGATTGCCGAGGAAGGTGATCTCGCGGACCTTGGCTGGAAACAGGTTTTCTTCATGCACCGGCGGGTTGACCGTGATCGCTTCGGGGCGGCAGAACAAGCGGCCGCTGCTGGCCCGCGCCGAGCCAGGCGACAAACGCATGCTCATGCCGCCGACCTGGGCCTGGCTGTCACCGCTGCGCTGGAACGGCAGCCAGTTACCCTGGCCAACGAACTCGGCAACGAAGGGCGTGGCTGGCTGGTCGTAGATAGCCTGCGGCGTGGCGTACTGCTCGACCTGGCCGTTGTTCATCACGGCAATGCGGTCGGCCATCAGCATGGCCTCGTCCTGGTTGTGGGTAACCATCAAGGTGGTGATACCCAGCTGGCGTTGCAGCTGGCGCAGTTCGGTGCACAGGTGCTCGCGAACCCGGGCGTCCAGCGCCGACATCGGCTCGTCGAGCAGCAGCAGCGAAGGCGCCGGCGCCAGCGCGCGGGCCAGGGCCACACGCTGCTGCTGGCCACCGGAAAGCTGCCCGGGGTACTTTTTCTCGCTACCGGACAAGCCGACCAGCTGGAGCATTTCGACGACCCGCTGGCGGGCCTGTTCGCGGCCGCTGCCGGTCAGGCCATAGGCGATGTTGGCTTCGACGGTCAGGTTGGGGAACAGCGCGTAAGACTGGAACAGAATGCCGTAGTCGCGGGCCTGGGGTGGCAGCTCCGAGACGTCACGCTCGCCGATGTACAGCTCACCGCGGTCCTGGCGTTCGAGGCCTGCGATGCAGCGCAACAGCGTGGTCTTGCCGCACCCGGACGGGCCGAGCAAGCACACCAGCTCGCCGGCGGCGATGTCCAGGGAGACATCGTTGAGCGCTGTGAAGGCGCCGAAGCGTTTGTGGATGTTGCGCACTTTCATCTGTGCGCCGGGGGTGGCGTTGTTCATGGCAAGGCCTCATCGAAGAGATGGGGCCATGCTAGGAAGGCTGTGCGACGGTTCTGTGGCTTTCAGGCAAAAGCGCGCGATAGTGGTATAGGCAGATTTTGTAGTGCCCCACCTGCCACCACGGTTCTTGTAGGAGCAGCCTTGTGCTGCGAAGAGGCCGGTGCACCCTATACATGTGCATCGCCGATCAGGGCCTCTTCGCAGCACAAGGCTGCTCCTACAAGGGATGATTCAGAACTGTGAACCGGCCACTTCCTGCGCAACCCCCAGAAACGCCGCCGGCAAACGCGCCTGGCGCCGCTCCTTCAGGCAATACAGGTACTCATGCATCACCGGTGCATCCTCCAGCGCCAGCACCCGTAATTCGGGGTTATGCGGCACTTCATGGCGGGCAATCACACTGATGCCAATGTTGCGCTGGACCGCTTCGCGAATCGACTCACGGCTACCAATCTCCAGCAACGTGCCGGCCTTCACACCGGCCTCCTGCAGCATCTGCTCGGTCAGCTTGCGTGTGGTCGACCCCGGCTCGCGCATCAACAGGCAATGCCCGGCCACCACGTCGATGGACACCACCTGACGATGCGCCAAGGGATGGTTGCGGTGCACGGCCACCACCAACGGGTCGGTGCCCAATACCCGGCGCACCAACCGGGCATCCTCCACCAGTTGCGACGAAGCGGCGATATCGACCCGGTAGTCCTCGAGCATTTCCAGCACCTGCTGCGAGTTACCGATCTCCACTGCAACGTCGACCTGGGGCAGGCGCTCGCGGAAGACCTTCACCAGATCGAGGATGTAATAAGGCGCGGTGGCCGCAATGCGCAGGCTGCCCTGGGCCTGGCCACTGTTGCGCAGTTCGAACTCGATGTCGGCCTCCTGCTGCAGCAGCGCCTTGACCCTCGGCAGCAGGCGCACGCCCTCCTCGCTCAACACCAGGCGCCGCCCGCCACGGTAGAACAGCTCTACTGCGTACTGGCTTTCCAGGTGGCGGATCTGCGTGGTCACGGTGGGTTGGCTGAGCCCGAGCTTCTTCGCCGCCAGGGTGATGCTGCCCAGGCGGGCCACCATGTAGAAGGCTTTGAGCTCAGAACTCAGCATGCACGTCCTCTATTTGCGCAAAAGGCGCAAGCCGTTGAACACCACCAGCAGGCTCACGCCCATGTCGGCGAACACCGCCATCCACATGGTCGCCATGCCGGCAAAGGTGATCGCCAGGAATATCGCCTTGATGCCCAGGGCCAGAATGATGTTCTGCCTGAGAATCGCCGCACTTTGGCGCGACAGCCTGACGAAGGCCGGGATTTTGCGCAAGTCGTCGTCCATCAACGCCACGTCGGCCGTCTCGATGGCCGTGTCGGTGCCCGCGGCCGCCATGGCAAAGCCGATCTCGGCACGGGCGAGGGCCGGTGCGTCGTTGATACCGTCGCCAACCATGCCCACCCGATGGCCTTGGGCATACAGGGCCTCGATGGTCTTCAGCTTGTCGGCCGGCAGCAGGTTGCCTTCGGCGCGATCAATGCCGACCTGGGCGGCGATGGCCTCAGCAGTATGGGGATTGTCGCCGGTAAGCATGACCGTCTTGATACCCAGTTCATGCAATTCGGCAATCGCCTGGCGGCTGCTCTGCTTGAGCGTGTCGGCCACGGCGAACAGGGCCAGCGGGCCACTGCGGTCGAGCAGCAGGACCACGGTTTTGCCTTGACGCTCCAGCGCATCCAGTTGCGCCTCCAACTCGGGCGAGCACAGGCCCAGTTCCTCGACCAGGCGGTGATTGCCCAGGTGGTAAAGCTCACCCTCGATCCCCCCCCGCACACCGCGACCGGCCAATGCGGCGAAGTCGTCGACTGCGCTCAAGGCCAAACCTTGCGCCTTGCCGAATTGGGCGATGGCACGTGAGACCGGGTGGTCCGAGCGCTCGGCCAAGCTGGCAGCCAACGCCTGTGCCCGGCCTTCGAACAGGGGGTCCAACACCTTCGCATCGGTCTGCACTGGCTTGCCGTGGGTCAGGGTGCCGGTCTTGTCGAGGGCCAGGAAGTCCAGCTTGCGCCCGCCTTCCAGGTAGACCCCACCCTTGATCAGGATGCCCTTGCGCGCGGCTGCAGCCAGGCCACTGACGATGGTCACCGGGGTTGAAATGACCAAGGCGCACGGGCAGGCCACCACCAACAGCACCAGGGCGCGGTAGACCCAGTCGAACCAGGCGCCTGCCATGAACAGCGGCGGGATGACCGCCACCGCCAAGGCCACAGCGAACACCACGGGTGTGTAGATGCGCGAGAATCGGTCGACAAAACGCTGAGTCGGCGCCCGGGCACCTTGGGCCTCTTCGACGGCCTTGATGATGCGCGCCAGGGTCGATTGCCCAGCGCCGGCAGTGACGCGAAACTCCAGCGCACCGGCCTGGTTGATGGTGCCGGCGAACAGCTTGTCGCCCACGGCTTTTTCCACTGGCAGGCTTTCACCGGTGATCGGCGCCTGATCGACGCTGGATTGGCCACTGCTCACTTCGCCATCCAGGCCGATGCGCTCGCCCGGCCGTACCCGCACCAAGGCACCGATGGCCACTTCGCGCACTTCCACTTCGCGCCACTGGCCATCGGCTTGCAGCACTGTCGCCCTGTCAGGGGTGAGCTGCATCAGGCCGCTGATGGCATTGCGTGCGCGGTCCAGGGAGCGCGCTTCGATCAGTTCGGCGACCGTGAACAGCACCATCACCATGGCCGCTTCCGGCCACTGGCCAATCAGCACAGCGCCAGTCACGGCAATGCTCATCAGCGCGTTGATGTTGAGGTTGCGGTTTTTCAGGGCAATCCAGCCCTTCTTGTAGGTGCCCAGGCCGCAACCCAGGATCGCCGCCAAGGCCAGGGCCGCCACCAGCCATTCAGGTGCAAGCCCGGTGAAATGCACGATTTCGGCAGCGATGGCCGCGATACCGGATAACGCCAGCGGCCACCAGCGGGCCTTGCTGGGCGGGGCAGCATTCGCGGCGGCGTCGTCCCCTTCGATGAGGGGCTCGGCCTTCATGCCCAGGCTGTCGATGGCCCGCTCGATCTCGGCGGTACCGGCCAGCGTGTGGCGCACGCCAAGCACGCGGTTGATCAGGTTGAACTCCAACTGCTCGATGCCCGCCAGCTTGCCCAGCTTGTCCTGGATCAGCGTTTGCTCGGTGGGGCAGTCCATGGCCTCGATACGGAAGCGGCTGAGCTGTGCGTCGCCGCTGGCTTTTTCGCTCAACTGCACCAACGCCGGGGCGGCCGCGCTGCCGCAGCAGCTGTGGGCGTGGTGGTCATGCTTGTGGTGGGGGCTGGCAGGCTGGTTCATTGGGTCATCCTTAAAGTGAGCCTGTTGCCAAGTGAACACCCTGTAGCCACTATAGGGTCAAGCCATCCGCTGGAGATTTCGCGATGAAGATTGGAGAACTGGCAAAAGCCACCGATTGCGCCGTGGAGACCATCCGCTATTACGAGCGCGAGCAACTGTTGCCGGAGCCGGCGCGCAGCGACGGCAACTACCGGCTCTACACCCAGGCCCACGTCGAGCGGCTGACCTTCATCCGCAACTGCCGGACCTTGGACATGACCCTGGACGAAATCCGCAGCCTGCTACGCCTGCGCGACAGCCCCGAAGGGTCGTGCGGCAGCGTCAATGCGTTGATCGACGAGCATATCGTCCATGTACAGGCGCGTATCGATGGTTTGGTGGCGTTGCAGGAGCAGCTGGTGGAGCTGCGACAGAGGTGCAGCGCGCCGGGGAGTGAATGCGCGATCTTGCAGCAACTGGAGGTGAACGGGGCGGTATCGGTGCCAGAAGGTGAGCATTCGCATGTAGGACGAAGCCACGGACATTGAACTTGGTGGGTTGCTGCGCCTACTCCAGCCACAGCAACGCCGAACCCTGTGGGAGCAACTTGTTTGGCCTCATCGCTGGCAAGCCAGCTCCCACAGGTGCGGCGCTAGAATTGGAGGCTACACAGTTCGGGTGGGAGCTGGCTTGCCGGCGATGGGCTGCAAAGCAGCCCCAGCAATCTTAAGGATCACACCGCCATCGGCGCCGTCATCGGCGCATGATGCTCATACCCTTCCAGGCTGAAATCACTCGGCTCGATCTTCTCCAGCCACTCCGGCTCATACTTGCCGGTGTCGGCAAACGCCGGCACGCGATCGCTGATCACCAGCTTCGGCGCCTCGAGCGGTTCGCGCTTGAGCTGCTCGTTGAGCATGTCCAGGTGGTTTTCGTACACATGGGCATCGCCAATGAAATACGTGAACCAGCGCGGGGTGTAGCCGGTCAGGCGGCCGAACAGCGACAGCAAGGCCGCGCCCTCGGTGAGGTTGAACGGCGTGCCCAAGCCCAAGTCGTTGGAGCGAATGTACAGGGTCAGGGAAATTTCCCGAGTCTCGGCATTCGGGTGGAACTGGTACAGCAGGTGGCACGGCGGCAGGGCCATTTCATCCAGCTGGGCGCAGTTCCAGCCATGGAACAGGATGCGCCGGCTGCCCGGGTCATTGACGATGGTGTCCAGGCACTGGCGCACCTGGTCGATGGCCTTGTACAGGATGACAAAGGCCTGGCCGTCTTCCTCGTCCTGGGCAATCTTGCGGAAACCCTGTTTCTCGGCCATCTCAATGGCCGCCGGGTTGCTCAGCGGGATGCGTTTGTAGCCCGGCCATTGGCGCCACTGAACGCCGTAGATCTCGCCCAGGTCGTCATGCCCCTGGCGGAACGGGTTGGCCAACCATTGGGCGTTTTCGTTGGCGTTCTGGTCCCAGACCTTGCAGCCCAGCTCACGGAATTCACCCGCGTTTTTCACGCCCCGCAGAAAACCGACCATCTCGCCGATGGCCGACTTGAAGGCCAGCTTGCGCGTGGTGATGGCCGGAAAGCCCTTCTGCAGGTCGAAACGCAGCATGGCGCCCGGCAGGCTGATGGTGCGGATGCCGGTACGGTTTTCCTGAAGGGTGCCGTTTTCGATGACGTCACGGACCAGGTCCAGATACTGTTTCATGGCTTACCTGTAGCAAGAACGGCAGAGGGATCACCCCTGCCGTTGGGAGTCAGATGGCGGGTTTCGCCGTAGGTTTGCGATTATAAGCCCACCAGATCAATCCGAGGCCGGCCAGAATCATCGGGATGCAGAGTATCTGACCCATGGTCAGCCAACCCCAGGCAATGTAGCCCAACTGGGCATCCGGCACGCGGACGAACTCGACGATGAAGCGGAAGATCCCGTAGAACAGCGCGAACATGCCGGATACCGCCATGGTCGGGCGTGGCTTGCGCGAGTACAGCCACAGGATCAGGAACAGCGCCACGCCTTCCAGGGCGAACTGATACAGCTGCGAGGGGTGGCGCGGCAGCTGGGCGGGGTCGCTGAACGGTGGGAACACCATCGCCCACGGCACGTCGGTCGCCTTGCCCCACAGCTCGGCATTGATGAAGTTGCCGATACGCCCGGCACCCAGGCCGATCGGCACCATTGGCGCGACGAAGTCCATCAGCTCGAAGAACGACTTGTTGTTGCGCTTGCCGAACCATACCGCCGCCAACATCACGCCGATGAAGCCGCCGTGGAACGACATGCCGCCCTTCCACACCTCGAAAATCAGCGTCGGGTTGGCCAGGTAGGCGTGCAGGTCGTAAAACAGCACGTAACCCAAGCGGCCCCCGACGATCACCCCCATCGATAGCCAGAACACCAGGTCGGACAGCTTTTCACGGGACCAGGTGGGGTCGAAGCGGTTCAGGCGACGCGAGGCGAGCAGCCAGGCGCCGCCGATGCCGACCAGGTACATCAGGCCGTACCAGTGGATTTTCAGCGGCCCGAGGGCCACGGCCACGGGGTCTATCTGCGGGTAAGGCAGCATGGATATTCCTCTAGTTTCAAATCAGCGAGCTAAATCAAAAAGCTGAGGCCGACGCAGAACAGCAGCGCGGCGAACAGACGCTTGAGCAGGCGTGGCGACAGTTTGTGCGCCAGGCGCGCGCCGAAGCGGGCGAAAAACATGCTGGTCACGGCAATGCCGACCAGCGCAGGCAAGTACACGTAGCCCAGGCTGTGGGCCGGCAAGTGTTCTTCGTGCCAGCCAAGCCACATGAAGCTCAGGGCACTGGCCACGGCAATGGGTAGGCCACAGGCCGAGGACGTTGCCACCGCCTGCTGCATGGGCAGGCTGCGCCAGGTCAGGAACGGCACGGTCAGCGAGCCGCCACCAATACCGAAAATCGCCGAAGCCCAGCCAATCACCCCACCTGCTGCGGTCAACGCGGGCTTGCCAGGGATGCCACGGCTGGCCTTGGGCTTGAGGTCCAGGGCCATTTGCGCGGCGATGATCAGGGCGAACACACCGATGATCTTCTGCAGCAGCGGGCCCTGGATCAACGAGGCGGTCTTGGCGCCGATACCAGCGCCAATCAGGATGCCCAGGGTCATCCAGGCGAAGATCGGCCACTGCACCGCACCCCGGCGATGGTGTTCGAGCACCGCGTTGATCGAGGTGAAGATGATGGTTGCCAACGACGTGCCGACAGCCAGGTGGGTCAATACCGAGGGGTCGAAGCCCTGCAAGGTGAAGCTGAACACCAGCACCGGCACGATGATGATGCCACCGCCCACGCCGAACAGCCCGGCCAGCACGCCGGCACATGCACCTAACAGCAGATAGAGTACGAACTCCATTCGTTGCCCCTGAGAAAATCAATCCGGCATGGTAACGGAAGCCGGCCCTGAGGCTCTAGTGAACTTCGTGACAGGATGGATCAGCACCGCCGCAGTGGGTAGAGTGGCAAAAAACACAGAGGCCCAACCGATGTGCCTGATCGTATTCGCCTGGCGGCCGGGGCATGCCCTGCCGCTGATCGTGGCGGCCAACCGCGACGAGTTCTATGCCCGACCCACGCAGGCCCTGACCGCCTGGGAGGATGCCCCTGGCGTCTATGCCGGGCGTGACCTGGAGGCTGGCGGTACCTGGCTGGGCGTGGGGCCGCAGGGGCGCTTTGCCGCGCTAACCAACATTCGCGACCCTGGGCAAGCCTTGGGCGTGCGCTCGCGCGGGGAGTTGGTGGCGGGGTTTCTGCAGGGTGAGCTTGGCGTGGAAGCCTATCTTGACCAAGTCGCCAGCCGCAGCCGCCAGTATTCGGGGTTCAACTTGCTGGTGGGCGATGGGGCGCAATTAGGCTTTCTGCACGCCCGAGACGCCGCGCCGCGGTTGCTGGGGCCTGGGGTCTATGGGTTATCCAATGCTGGGTTGGATACGCCTTGGCCGAAGCTGGTCAAGGCGCGTAGCGGGCTGGAGGGGTCGCTTGAGTCAGCAGACCCGCAGCGCTTGCTGTCGTTGCTGGCAGATGGTGAGCCGGCAGCCGAGAGTGAGTTGCCAGAAACGGGCGTGGGGTTGGCGACCGAGAAGCTGTTGTCAAGTGTGTTTATTGCCAGCCAGAATTATGGGACGCGGGCGAGTACTGTGCTGATCGTGGATGATCAGGGGAGAAGACGGCTGGTTGAGCGCAGTTTCGGGCCGTTTGGGGGGCATTTGGGGGAAGTTGAGATTATGGCTTGAGGGCCAGGGGCTGCTTTGCAGCCCTTCGCAGCACAAGGCTGCTCCTACAGGGGATCGCGTTACCTTGTAGGAGCAGCCTTGTGCTGCGAAGAGGCCAGTACAGGTATCACAGGGTCTTGTTCGCCCCAGGCCCGATCATCCGCGCCAACCCTAGGTTCTTCAGCGCCAATTGCAGCGAGCTGTGGATAACCTGCGGGTTGTCATGGCTCATGGCTTCGGTCAGCAGCTCCTTGGCCTTGCTCATGTTGATCTGGCGCAGCATCCACTTCACCTTGGGCAGGTTGGTGGCGTTCATCGACAAACTGTCGAAGCCCATCGCCATCAACAGCACCGCTGCCGCCGGGTCACCGGCCATCTCGCCGCAAATACTCACCGGCTTGCCCTCGCCATGGGCATCGCGCACCACCGTGTTCAAGGCTTGCAGCACGGCCGGGTGCAGGTAATCGTACAGGTCGGCGACCCGTGGGTTGTTGCGGTCGACCGCCAGCAGGTACTGGGTCAGGTCGTTGGAACCGACCGACAGGAAGTCCACCTGCCGCGCCAGCTCCTTGGTCTGGTACACCGCCGCAGGGATCTCGACCATCACGCCAACCGGCGGCATCGGCACATCGGTGCCTTCGTCACGCACCTCGCCCCACGCGCGGTGGATCAGGTGCAGTGCCTCTTCCAGCTCGTGAATGCCAGAAATCATCGGCAGCAGGATGCGCAGGTTATTCAAGCCTTCGCTGGCCTTGAGCATGGCGCGGGTCTGGACCAGGAAGATTTCCGGGTGGTCGAGGGTAACGCGAATGCCGCGCCAACCCAGGAAGGGGTTTTCTTCCTTGATCGGGAAGTACGACAGCGCCTTGTCCCCGCCGATATCCAGGGTACGCATGGTCACGGGCAGCGGGTGGAAGGCCGCCAGCTGTTCGCGGTAGATCGCCAGCTGCTCTTTCTCGCTGGGGAAGCGCTGGTTGATCATGAACGGCACTTCGGTGCGGTACAGGCCTACCCCTTCGGCGCCACGCTGCTGGGCACGGGCGACGTCGGCCAGCAGGCCGGTGTTGACCCACAGCGGCATGCGGTGGCCATCCGGGGTGACGCAGGGCAGCTCGCGCAGCGCATCCAGGCCTTGCGCCAGCTGGCGCTCCTCCTCGACCACTTCGCTGTACTGCTTGCGCAACACGTCGCTGGGGTTGGTGAACACCTCGCCCTTGTAGCCGTCGACGATCAGCTCGATGCCATCGACCTTGGAATACGGCAGGTCGACCAGGCCCATCACCGTCGGAATACCCATGGCGCGGGCCAGTATAGCGACGTGTGAGTTGCCCGAACCCAATACCGACACCAGGCCGACCAGCTTGCCCTCCGGCACTTCGCCCAGCATCGCTGGCGTCAGTTCTTCGCTGACCAGGATGGTATTGTCGGCGTACACCAGCGATTGCGAGCGAGCCTCCTGCAGGTAGGCGAGCAGCCGGCGGCCAAGGTCCTTGACGTCCGAAGCGCGCTCACGCAGGTAGTCATCGTCCATCAGCTCGAAGCGGTTGACATGCTCGCCGACCACTTGGCGCAAAGCGCCCTGGGCCCACTGGCCGGTCTTGATGACCTCGGTCACCTCGCCGCCCAGGGCGGCGTCTTCGAGCATCATCAGGTACACGTCGAACAACGCGCGCTCTTCGGGCCGCAGCTGGGTGGCCAGCTTGGCCGACAGCTTGCGCATGTCGGCGCGCACGCCTTCAAGGGCGTTCTGGAACAGTTTGAGTTCGGCGTCGATGTCTTCGACAGTCTTGTCCGGCACCACTTCGAGGTCGGCCGGCGGCAACATCACCACTGCGCGGCCAACGGCGGCGCCTGGCGAGCCCGGCACGCCGACGAAGCGAGCCTCCTGGATACCCTTGCCCTGGCGGCCAAGGCCACGGATCGAGCCGGTCGCCTCGGCATGCGCGATAACCCCGGCCAGCTGGGCACTCATGGTGACCAGGAAGGCTTCTTCGCCCTCATCGAACTGGCGGCGTTCCTTCTGCTGAATGACCAGCACCCCGACCACCCGACGGTGGTGAATGATCGGCGCACCCAGGAAGGAGGCGAATTTTTCTTCACCGGTTTCGGCGAAGTAGCGATAACGCGGGTGATCGGCGGCGTTTTCCAGGTTCAGCGGCTCTTCCCGGGTACCGACCAGGCCGACCAGGCCCTCGTTGGGGGCCATGCTGACCTTGCCGATCGAACGCTTGTTCAGGCCCTCGGTGGCCATCAGCACGAAGCGGTTGGTTTCCGGGTCAAGCAGGTAGACGGAGCAGACCTGGCTGCCCATGGCCTCCTTGACGCGCAAGACAATGATCCCCAACGCCGTCTTGAGATCTTTGGCGGAGTTCACTTCCTGGACGATCTTGCGCAGCGTATTGAGCATGGCTCGGGGTCGAACTCCGTCGTCAGTCGCGCGTCAGAAGACGCGGTGCTAGCTCTTTCAGGGCGCGACGGTAGACCTCGCGCTTGAATGTCACAACCTGGCCCAGCGGGTACCAATAGCTGACCCAGCGCCAGCCGTCGAACTCCGGCTTGCCCGTCAGGTCCATCCGCACCCTTTGTTCGTTGCTTACCAGACGCAGCAGGAACCACTTCTGCTTCTGGCCAATGCACAGCGGCTGGCTGTGCGTACGCACCAGACGCTGGGGTAAACGATAACGCAACCAGCCACGCGTGCAGGCAAGAATTTCCACATCGTCGCGTTCAAGGCCAACTTCTTCGTTCAGCTCGCGGTACAGGGCATCTTCCGGCGTCTCGTCAGGGTTGATGCCACCCTGGGGAAATTGCCAGGCATCCTGGTTGATCCGTCGAGCCCATAGCACCTGCCCGGCATCATTCGTGAGAATGATCCCGACATTGGGGCGAAAACCATCCGGGTCGATCACGGCAGCAACCTCGCAAACGCATGTCACCGCATTGTTCCACAAAGCCTGCGAGCGCAGCAACGCGCCCGCCAAGCTTATGTGCAGCGAGGTGAAAACTCCGTATTCTGCGGGCCTACCTTGTAGCTGATGCGAGTGAACGCGATGCGCCTGGCTTTATTCGACCTGGACAATACCCTCCTCGGTGGCGACAGCGACCATGCCTGGGGTGACTATCTGTGCGAGCGCGGCATCCTCGACCCGGTCGCCTACAAACAACGCAACGATGCCTTCTACCAGCACTACCTGAACGGCACCCTGGACTTGCAGGCCTACCTGGCCTTTTCCATGGAGATTCTGGCGGCAACGCCTATGGCCCAGCTCGACGCGTGGCACCGCGATTTCATGCGGGACTGCATCGAGCCGATCATCCTGCCTAAGGCCCTGGCGTTGCTGCAGCAGCACCGCGAGGCGGGCGACAAACTGGTGATCATCACCGCCACCAACCGTTTCGTGACCGCGCCAATCGCCCGCCGTTTGGGCGTGCGTACCCTGCTGGCGACCGAATGCGAGACCGAAGATGGCCGCTACACCGGGCGTAGTACCGATATAGCGTGTTTCCGTGAAGGGAAAGTGACGAGGTTGCAGCGCTGGATGCTGGAAAACGGCTACGACCTTGAAGACAGCTATTTCTACAGCGATTCGATGAATGACCTGCCGTTGCTGCAACAGGTGACGCATGCGGTGGCGGTGGACCCGGATCCGAACTTGCGGGCGGAAGCCGAGCAGCGTGGGTGGCCGGTGATTTCGCTGAGGGATTGAGTATTCCTGTTCCGGCCTCTTCGCGGGGCAAGCCCGCTCCCACAGGGCCACCACAAGCCTGAGGGATGTGATAATTCTGTGGGAGCGGGCTTGCCCCGCGAAGAGGCCGGCATGGACAGCACAAGGCCGTCAGACTGGCTTGGCACCCATCAGGCCGGCAATGGACAAGAAGCAAACCCCGCTGAACACCGCCAACGCCAAGGTAAACCGCAGCCCCACCACCTGCGCCTTGCGCAGCCGGTTCAAGCGCACCAGCAGCCACCACACGGCAAACGCACCCAGCGTATAGATGATGCTGGACGCCAGCACCCAGGTCTGCCCCAGTGGCCAGCCGACCAGGTGCACCAGCCACCAGCCGGTGACCGGCATGCTCACCAGGCACACGCCCATGACCAACCAGACGAACACCAGCGGCCGGCGCAGCAATTTGCCGTAGGCCTCGGCATCGCCCAGCCGGCGGGCGCGAATTGTCCAGATCACCAAGCCCAGCGCGCCCAGAAGCAGCAGCGCAGTGGCGGTGATGTGCAAGGCCTTGAGCATCGTCAGGTGTTCCATGTCTTCATATCCATGCGCGATGAGCCAAGCTTAGTCGCTCAACCCAAAAACAACCGGTAAGCGGGGTTATCGGTCTCGTCCCAGTACGGGTAACCGATCTTGGCCAGCGCCGCTGGCACCAGGTGGCGTTCGTCTTCCGGTACCTGCAAGCCCGCCACCACGCGCCCGTCGGCAGCGCCGTGGTTGCGGTAGTGGAACATCGAGATATTCCAGCGCCCGCCCAGCTTGTTGAGGAAGTTGAACAACGCACCCGGCCGCTCGGGGAACTCGAAGCGCAGCACGATCTCATCACTGGCGCCGGCCGAATGGCCACCCACCATGTGACGAATGTGCAGCTTGGCCAGTTCGTTGTCGGTCAGGTCGGTAACCGGGAAGCCCTGCTCGGTCAGTTGCTGCACCAACACCGCACGCGGGTCGTTCTCTGGGTGGGTCTGCACGCCGACGAAGATGTGCGCCTCGTCGGAGGTGTGCTTGCGGTAGTTGAATTCGGTGATCTGGCGCTTGCCGATCGCCTCGCAGAACGCCTTGAAGCTGCCCGGGCGCTCGGGGATGGTAACGGCGATGATGGCTTCGCGTTTTTCACCCAGCTCGGCACGCTCGGCCACATGGCGCAGGCGGTCGAAGTTGACGTTGGCGCCTGAATCGATGGCAACCAGGGTCTGGCCGGTCACGCCATACAGCTCGACATACTTCTTGATGCCGGCAACCCCCAGCGCGCCAGCAGGTTCGGTGATCGAGCGGGTATCGTCGTAGATATCCTTGATGGCTGCACAGATCTCGTCAGTACTGACAGTGATTACCTCATCCACATGCAGGCGGCAGATGTCGAAGGTGTGCTGGCCAATCTGCGCCACCGCCACGCCGTCGGCGAACAGCCCGACCTGTGGCAACACCACGCGCTCCCCCGCGGCCATGGCGGCCTGCAGGCAGTTGGAGTCGTCCGGCTCGACGCCGATCACTTTGATTTCCGGGCGCAGGTACTTCACGTAGGCCGCGATGCCGGCGATCAGGCCGCCGCCGCCGACCGGCACGAAGATCGCGTCCAGCCGGCCCGGGTGCTGACGCAGGATCTCCATGGCTACCGTGCCTTGCCCGGCGATGGTGTGCGGGTCGTCGTAGGGGTGGATATAGACGAAGCCCTTCTCATCGACCAGCTTGAGCGAATAGGCCAGCGCCTCGGGGAAGGTGTCGCCGTGCAATACCACCTTGCCGCCCCGCGAACGCACGCCTTCGATCTTGATCTCCGGGGTGGTCTTGGGCATCACGATGGTTGCCTTGATCCCCAGCTCACGCGCCGCCAGCGCCAGGCCCTGGGCATGGTTGCCGGCCGAGGCGGTGACCACACCGCGGGCCAGCTCTTCTGGTGTCAGTTGCGCCAGCTTGTTGTACGCCCCGCGAATCTTGAACGAGAACACCGGCTGCAGGTCTTCGCGCTTGAGCAAGATCTGGTTGCCGAGGCGTTTGCTCAGCTGCCCGGCGCTCTGCAGCGGCGTTTCGACGGCGACGTCATAGACGCGCGAGGTGAGGATCTTCTTGACGTACTGTTCGAGCATCGGGAAAGCATCACTGGCCGCGGGACAAGGGCTGCGAGTCTAACCCAGCGCTACGTCGGGCGACCACAGCAAAGCCGCGCAAGCCGCTATACTAAGCCCCTTTGAAACCCAGCCCCCTTTGAAACCCTCCCCGCCCCTCTCGGAGCCCGCATGACCCAGGACCAACTCAAACAGGCCGTCGCCCAGGCCGCTGTCGACTTCATTCTGCCCAAGCTGGATGAAAAGAGCGTCGTCGGCGTCGGTACCGGTTCGACCGCCAACTTCTTCATCGACGCCCTGGCTCAGCACAAGACCGCCTTCGATGGCGCAGTCGCCAGCTCCGAGGCCACCGCCCAGCGTCTGAAGGGTCATGGCATCCCGGTCTACGAGCTGAACAGCGTCAGCGAGCTGGAGTTCTATGTGGACGGCGCCGACGAGAGCGACGCGCACCTGAACCTGATCAAGGGCGGTGGCGCGGCCCTGACCCGCGAGAAAATCGTCGCGGCCGTGGCCAAGACCTTCATCTGCATCGCCGATGCGAGCAAGCTGGTACCGGTGCTGGGCGCCTTCCCGCTGCCCGTCGAAGTGATCCCGATGGCCCGCAGCCACGTGGCACGCCAGCTGGTCAAGCTGGGCGGTGACCCGGTGTACCGCGAGGGTGTGCTGACCGACAACGGTAACGTGATCCTGGACGTGTACAACCTGCAGATCACCAACCCGGTCGAGCTCGAGGCGCAGATCAATGCGATCGTCGGCGTGGTGACCAATGGCCTGTTCGCGGCACGCCCGGCGGACTTGCTGCTGCTCGGGACCGCTGAAGGTGTGAAAACCCTCAAGGCCGAGTAACCCAGGCCTATAAGCGTTGTTCTAGCCCTGCGCGATCCAGGTAGGAGCAGCCTTGTGCTGCGAAGAGGCCAGTGGCTACACAGTGAATCTCTGCTGCTGTTGCCGGCCTCTTCGCAGCACAAGGCTGCTCCTACCCGGATCGCGCAGGGCCGCATTTAATCTGCCGGCTGTTTGAACACGTAAAACAGGTTCGGCTCACTGACCAGGTAAATGGTCCCCGCCTCATCCATCGCAATTCCTTCCGCCTGCGGCACCGTCGCCTTCAACCCCTGGTACCCCTTGCGCAGCGACAAGGTACTGAGCGGCTTGCCCTTCACATCCAGTTCCAGCACTAGCCGCGATTCATCCGACAGCGCCAACAAATGGCCGCTGCGCTCGTCGAACTGCAAACTCGACAGGTCCCGCACAAACAAACGCGAGTCACGCTTGCGGTCCTGCACCACATGCACGGCATAAGGCTGCTCGGGGTTGTCATGCGGGAAGCCATGCACCTCGTAGATCAGCATCGGGTCGCGCTCCTTGGCCACGAACAGGCGCTTGCCGGCCGAGTCGTACGCCAGCCCCTCGAACCCCTTGTTGCCGTTCAGGCCAATGCCCAGGGTCAACTGCTCGGCATCGCCAGCATCGAGGAACAGCGTGTCATCGTCCAGGCGCACGCGTATCAGCCGTTGCTGGCGCTCGTCGGTGATCACATAGCTATTGGGGCCCACGTATTCCACTGCCTCCGGGTCGCCAAAGCCGGTCAGTGGCACGCGCCGCAGGATGCGCCCGTCCAGCGACAGCTCGATCAGCTCCGAACGTGCATTGGTCACGGTGAACAGGGTCTTGCGGTCTGGGTCGTAGGTCAGCGCGGAAATGTCATCGTCCAGCCCCTCGACAGGCTGCGCCTCGACCACCACCCGATAACGGTCCAGGCCAATGCCCTGCTCGGCTGGCTGCCACCACGTCTTGAGGTTGAACCAGCCGCGCTCGAACAGGCGAAACTCCTGCCCGGCCCAGCCGAGCAAGAGGAGGCCAATCAAGGCCGGAATCAGTGACAGGCGAAGATAGCGACGCATTTGGGGGCAGACTCGACGTAAGGGTGGCGAATCTAACCATGAACAACTGAATCAAAGCTTAATGCCAGCATCCGACAAATCTGATGTTGCTGTCAGTTTTTCTTGAAACGATAGAAAAGCGCCGGCTCGCTGACCATGTACAGGTTGCCCTGGTCATCCATGGCCACGCCTTCGGCACGTGGGATGGTGCGCTCAAGGCCATTGAAACCGCCCAGCAAGGTCATGAAGCTGACTTGCTGGCCCTGCTCATCCAGCTCCAACAGCATGTTGGAGTCCGCCGACAATGCCAACAGGTGCCCGGTGCGCGGGTCGACGCCGAGGGCCGACAGGTTGCGCAGGTCGAGCTCATCATTGGGCAGCAACTGCTTGTCGCCCTTCAGCGGGCTACGGCCATCGGTGCTCCAGGTGTACAGCTTGGGCGGGCGCTCTTCGCCGATCACCAGGCGTTGACGCATCGGGTCCCAGGCCACGGCCTCGAAGCCCTTGTTGCTCTTCACCGACTTGCCCAGGTCGTAGCTCGGGAAGTCGTCATGGTTAAGCGACGTGGTGTGCGCATCCACCTTGACCACAGTCAGGTCGTGCAGCCGTTCGTCGACGATCGCCAGGTGCCCGTCCTCCATCACCGCCAGCCCTTCCGGGTTGTTCCAGCCCTTTAATGGAATCTGGCGCAGCACGTTACCGTCCAGGCTGAGCTCGACCAGGAACGGGTTCTTGCCCATGACGGCGAACAAGGTGCGGGTTTGCGGGTTGAAGGCCACGTCCGAGGCTTCGTCATCGTCCATGCCGGGCAGCGGTTTGGCGTCGATATCGGCCTGATAGGCCGGCAGCCAGACGCTCTCGCTTTGCTCGGCGGTGCTTTCAAAGCTTTCCTTCACCCACAGTGCCCCGCGGTCATCCCAGTGCATGGCCACGGATACGCCATAGCCGATCACCGCTGCAACTGCCAGGCCGAACGGCCAGCGCAGGTAAAAGCGACGCTTGGGAGTTGCCGGGGCGCTGGAGCGAGATGGCATACGTGGATCCTGGGAAAATGGGCGTAGGTCCGCGCATTATCCAGATAAGGTGTGAAAAATCGGTAAATAGTGCCGGCCTCTTCGCGGGCAAGCCCGCTCCCACAGGCATTTCACAATGTTCAAGTCTTGTGCAGACCCTGTGGGAGGGTTTTACCTCAGAGCACCCGGCTTTCGAAGCGGCTCACACCCGGCAACTCAATCACCAGCTCATCACCCACATTGAACGGCCCTACGCCCGCCGGGGTACCGGTCAAGATCACATCGCCCGCCTGCAACGAGAAATGCGCCGCCATGTACTGGATCATCGGCACGATCGGGTTGAGCATCAACGCGCTGTTGCCGTCCTGCACCACTTGGCCGTTGAGGGTCAGGCGCACCGGGATGTCGGTCACATCCTCGAAACTGGCCGCCGAAACGAACGGCGGCAGCACGCAGGCGCCATCAAAGCTCTTGCACAGCTCCCAAGGCAGGCCCTTTTCCTTGAGCTTGGCCTGCACGTCGCGCAGGGTCAGGTCGAGCGCCGGGGCGTAACCGGAGATGGCGTCCAGCACCTCTTCTTCGGTTGGCTTGGTGGACAACGGCTTGCCCAGCAGCACAGCAATCTCGGCCTCGTAATGCACAACGCCACGGTCGGTCGGGATCTTGAAACCACCTTCCAGCGGCACCACGCAACTGCCCGGCTTGATGAACAGCAACGGCTCGCTGGGGATCGGGTTGTCCAGTTCCTTGGCATGCTCGGCATAGTTACGGCCGATGCACACCACCTTGCCCAATGGGAAGTGGATGCGCGTGCCGTCTACGTACTGGTGCTGGTAACTCATGGCCGACTCCTCTGCATACTGCTTATTATTCAGGAGCGAAGATCTTACCCGGATTCATGATGCCGTTAGGGTCGAAGACGGCCTTTATTGCCTTCATGCAGGCGATTTCTTCGGCCGAGCGGCTGTAGCCGAGGTAGTCACGCTTGGTCATGCCCACGCCATGCTCGGCCGAGATCGAGCCGTTGTAGCGCTGGACGATTTCGAACACCCACTTGTTGACCTTGGCGCAGGAGGCAAAGAAGTCATCTTTGCTCATGGTGTCGGGCTTGAGGATGTTCAGGTGCAGGTTGCCATCGCCGATATGGCCGTACCAGACCACCTCGTAGTCCGGGTAATGCTCGCCGACGATGGCATCGATGTCGCGCAAAAACGCCGGCACCTTGGAGACGGTGACAGAAATGTCGTTTTTGTACGGGGTCCAGTGGGAGATGGTTTCGGACAGGTACTCACGCAGCTTCCACAGGTTTTTCAGCTGGGTTTCGCTCTGGCTCATCACCCCGTCCAGCACCCAGCCCTGCTCGACACAGTGCTCGAAGGTGGCCAAGGCTTCGTTGGCGACCTCTTCGGTGCTGGCTTCGAACTCCAGCAGGGCATAGAACGGGCAATCGGTCACGAAAGGCGCCGGCACATCGCCACGGCCCATGATCTTGGCCAGGCCCTTGTCGGAAAAGAACTCGAAGGCCGTCAGGTCGAGCTTGGCCTGGAAGGCATGCAGCACCGGCATGATCGAGTCGAAATCCGGCGTGCCCAGCACCATCGCGGTGAGGTTGCGCGGGGCGCGGTCCAAGCGCATGGTCGCTTCGACCACAAAGCCCAGCGTGCCCTCGGCACCAATGAACAGCTGGCGCAGATCGTAGCCGGTGGCGTTCTTGATCAGGTCTTTGTTCAGCTCCAGCAGCTCGCCCTTACCGGTAACCACTTTCAGCCCGGCAACCCAGTTGCGGGTCATGCCGTAGCGAATCACCTTGATGCCGCCGGCGTTGGTGCCGATGTTGCCGCCAATCTGGCTGGAGCCGCTGGAGGCGAAGTCCACCGGGTAATACAGGCCTTGCTCCTCGGCGTACGCCTGCAATTGCCGGGTAATCACCCCCGGCTGGCACACCACCGTACGGTCGAACGCGTTGAAATCGAGAATCTGGTTCATGTAGTCGAACGCGACCACAACCTCGCCATTGGCCGCCACGGCACCGCCCGACAGCCCGGTACGCCCACCGGACGGCACCAGCGCGACCTGATGGCGGTTGGCCCAGGCAACGATGGCCTGCACCTGCGCGATGCTCTTGGGGAACACGATGGCCGTGGGCGCTGGCGGGTAATGCTTGGTCCAGTCCTTGCCGTAGGCTTCGAGGGAAACGGCGTCAGTCAGGACCTTGCCAGGGTCGACAAGGGTCATCAGTTCATCAATAACAGCGGGGTGGGTCATCGCTGGAACTCTCGACTTATTCATAGTCACCCTGAGCACTCTTCACCTGTCGGGATAAGCTCAGATTGTGTCGCGTATGCTAGCATAGCCCTCCCGCTGTTCATGCTAAGGCCGACGCCGCGCCTAGCATCACCCCTCGCCATTTTTTCTCCGGGATACAGGTTTACGCAGATGAGCAAGACTTCTCTCGACAAGAGCAAGATCCGGTTCCTTCTTCTTGAAGGTGTGCACCAGAACGCGGTCGATACCCTCAAGGCTGCCGGCTACACCAACATCGAATACCTCACTGGTTCGTTGCCGGAAGCCGAGCTGAAGGAAAAGATCGCCGATGCCCACTTCATCGGCATCCGCTCGCGCACGCAACTGACTGAAGAGATCTTCGACTGCGCGAAGAAGCTGGTTGCGGTCGGCTGCTTCTGCATCGGTACCAACCAGGTCGACCTGGAAGCGGCCCGCGAGCGCGGTATCGCCGTGTTCAACGCCCCGTACTCGAACACCCGTTCGGTCGCCGAACTGGTGCTGGCCGAGGCCATCCTGCTGCTGCGCGGCATCCCCGAGAAGAACGCTTCGTGCCACCGTGGTGGCTGGATCAAGAGCGCGGCCAACTCCTTCGAGATCCGCGGCAAGAAGCTGGGCATCGTCGGCTACGGCTCGATCGGCACCCAACTGTCGGTGCTGGCTGAAAACCTAGGCATGCAGGTGTACTTCTTCGACCCGCTGACCAAGCTGCCGTTGGGCAACGCCGTCCAGGTCGCCAGCCTGCACGAGCTGCTGGGCTTGGCCGACATCGTCTCGCTGCATGTGCCTGAGCTGCCATCCACCCAGTGGATGATCGGCGAGAAGGAAATCCGCGCGATGAAGAAGGGCTCGATCCTGATCAACGCCGCCCGCGGTACCGTGGTCGAGCTGGATCACCTGGCTGCCGCGATCAAGGACAAGCACCTGATCGGCGCCGCCATCGACGTGTTCCCGGTCGAGCCGCGCTCCAACGACGAAGAGTTCGAAAGCCCGCTGCGCGGCCTGGACAACGTCATCCTGACCCCGCACATCGGTGGTTCCACCGCCGAGGCCCAGGCCAACATCGGCCTGGAAGTTGCCGAGAAGCTGGTCAAGTACAGTGACAACGGTACCTCGGTGTCTTCGGTCAACTTCCCGGAAGTTGCCCTGCCGGCGCACCCAGGCAAACACCGCCTGCTGCACATCCACGAAAACATCCCTGGCGTGCTCAGCGAGATCAACAAAGTCTTCGCCGAGAACGGCATCAACATCTCCGGTCAGTTCCTGCAGACCAACGAGAAAGTGGGTTACGTGGTGATCGACGTTGACGCCGAGTACTCGGACTTGGCGCAAGAGAAACTGCAGCACGTGAAGGGCACTATCCGCTCCCGCGTTCTGTTCTAAGTTTCAGGGCGGCATGAAAAAGGGAGGCCCTGGTGGCCTCCCTTTTTCGTGGGTGCTTACTTCACCTCGACGGTGATCTTTTTCGATTCGACGCTCGGTTTGAACGGCACGTGGTACTTGTCGCCCAATACCAACTGCAAGGTGTGCTTGCCTGGGGTCAGGGTAATGGTCGCCTCGGTTTGTGCCTTGCCGAAGTGCAGCACTTGCGGGCCGGCCGGCAGCGGCGCGTTGTTCTCAGGCATCAGGCTGGTTGGCAGGGGCATGTCAGCCACCGGCTCTTTGTCGACGTCCACCAGCAGGTGGTGATGCCCGCTATGCGGGGTCTGATCACCCGCAGGCTTGAGCTCCATGCCCTCGATGCCGAACTTGACGGTGAAGGTCTTGTCGACCGTTGCGCCATCGGCGGGGGAAACGATGACGACCTTGGCATCCTTGGGCGGCTCCTGGCTCTTCAGGGCATCCGCGGCACTGGCGAACACCGAGGCCCCCATCAGCAGACCGGCTACGGCAGCACGCGAAAATAGGCTGTTCATTCACTTCTCCTGTGATTCACTTAAAGACCACTGCCGTTAAAACGTGCGACAGCGGTAGTTCACCATAGCCCACAAAGAGAAATATTTCAGTTAGGGTTAAACCTCGCCAAGGCTTCAAGGTCATAGGCTGCGCTCGACCACGACGAGGAAGAAAGCCGTGGCGAATGAAATTCATCTGCCGAATAAAAAAGGGGCATTCATGCGTTCGACCCTAGGCGTACTGCTTGCAGTACTGATCAGTCCATTGGCCCAAGCCGAGCTGATAGACGAAATCAACGACCGCGGCGAACTGCGCATTGCCGTGCAGTCCGATACACCGCCCTATGTATTCAAGGAAAACGATCACCTCACGGGTTTCGAGATCGAGTTCGGGCAAATCCTGGCCAAGGAACTGGACCTGCGGGCTGAATTCATTGAAACGCCAGCTGAAGAAGTGCTGCCGGGCGTGGAGAGTGGCAAGTACGACATCACTTTGAATGAACAGAACACCAGTGATCAGTTGGACGTGAGCCAGCCTTATGGTGAGAAGAAACAGGTCATTCCGTTCCAGAAAGACAACCCGGCGTTCGAGAGCGCGGTGAACAACGCCCTGCAACGGATCAAGGACGATGGGCGCCTGGCAGAGCTGGAGCAGAAGTGGTTCAAGGGTACCCAGGAGACGGCTGCAGGCCAGTAGATGTTTATTGCCTGCCCCGGCCTCTTCGCGGGGCAAGCCCGCTCCCACAGGTTTTTCACCGGTCTTGAGAACTGTGCAGTACCTGTGAGAGCGGGCTTGCCCCGCGAAGAGGCCGGGGCAGGATTAAGTTGAAAGCCCAGCCAGCGCTTGTTGTGCTTCATCCAGCTCAAGCTCGCTGAACACCAGCACCCCTTCCCGGCGCAGCAGCGCCGTGGTCACGCCCTCCCCCGGCACCTTCACCCCGCTGAAGGTGCCATCGTAGGTCAGGCGATTACCACACGAAGGGCTGCCAGACTTGAGCACCGCGACGCGAATCCCGTGCCGGCGCACCAGCGCCAACGCCAGCTGAGCACCGGCCAGAAACGCGTCGCTGACGTCCTCACCCGTCACCGTCAGCACCTGTGCCTGGCCATCGAGCACCGCGCTGCCCTGCCCGCCTGGTATCTCCGCAGGCGGTCGCGGTGTAGGCAAGCCACCGGCCACTTCCGGGCACAAGGGCACTACCCGCCCTGCCGCCTGCCAGGCTTGCAACACACCCGGGTGGCCACTGGCACGGCCGTCATAGCGCACCGGCTGCCCCAGCAGGCATGCGCTGACCAGCACCTTGGGCAACTCAGAACAGGTCATTGCCACGGCGCCGGAACCAGCCAGTCAACGACAGGCGCTCACGCCCGGCCGGCAATACCTCATGGGGCACATCGCCCGACAGGAACACCACCAGGCATCCGGCCACGGGCTGCACATCGTGCTCGACACCCTGCGCCAGGAACATGCGCAGCTGGCCGCCATCCTGTGGCTGCCAGTCTTCGTTCAAATAGAGCACTGCCGAAACCATGCGCCGGTCATCGTCACGAAAGCGGTCCAGATGGCGGCGATAGAACGCGCCCGGCGGGTACAGGGCAAAATGGCATTCGAAATCTTCAAGGCCCAGGAACAGCCCCTGGTTGATGGCCAGGCGCAGCTGGTCCATGGCCGCCAGGTACTGATCGCAGGCAGCGGCCTGGCCGGGGTCGATCCACTGGATCTGATCACCGCGGATCGCCTCGCGGATCTCCTGTGAAGCCCCGCGCCCAACCCCTGCCGGGTTGAGCTCGCCTTCGGCGTCACGGCGCCGGCACTCGGCCGCCAGCGCGCGCACCAGGTCGCCAGGCAAAAAGAGCGCCTGCTGGGACCAGCCATGGGTGGCCAGATCGTCAACGACGGCCGCAAGCATCGGGTGTTCAGGGGAGATGTGCATGGCGCGCATCATATCCATTAGCCTTGCACTCGCACAGCGCCACTTGGCCGAGAAGCGCGCTGATATCTCGACAAACCGACGCCGGGCCAAGGACAATGGCAGCCTGCCGACAGGAGTCCTGAATGCGCCGTCTGTTTTCCCTGATTCTGCTGATGATCTGCACCATGCCTGTCTGGGCAGACAGCCTGGATCAACTGTACAAGGCCGCCGGCTGGCCCGACCAGCGCGCCCACTTCAACGATGCCCTGAGTGCCGCCCAGGAACGCTATCGCAACAGCCTGCCGCCTGCCGTCTACCAAGCGCTGGTCAACAACAGCAATCAGCGCTTCCAGGCCCAGGCCGTGGACCGTCGTGCCCAGGCGAAACTGCGCGCAACCCTGAGCAACCCTGCGCCAGCGCTGGCCTTCTTCCAGTCGCCGCTGGGCCGCAAGGTGGTGGCTGCCGAACTGCAGGCCACACGCAAGGACCAGTTGGCCAAAAACGCCAAAGGCCTGCCGAAGGTCCAGGCCAGTGACGACCGCCTGTTGCTTATCGGCCACTTGGCCCAGGCGTTGCCCGCCCGCGAGGCCGGTGCCGAGGTCAGCCTGGCGATTGCCGGCGTCGCCGCCGACAGCCTCAGTTCGATGATCCCCGGCCTGTTCGGCGGCGGCCAGGCCCAGAGCCTGCTCGATGGCCAGCGCCAACGCCTGATGGGCCAGATCGGTGAGGACCTCAACAATACGCTGCTGTACGTGTACCGCGACCTGTCCGACGCCGAGCTGGAACAATTCGCCAACTTCGCCGAATCACCTGAGGGCAAGGCGTATTACCAGGCGGCACTGGCTGCCGTACGCGCGGGGCTGGCGGTCGGCCAGAGTGCTGCCGACCTCAAGTGATCAGCCCAGGCGCTGGTCGATGAAGGTGAAGTAGCGCTGGCGAATGCCGGGCAGTTCATTGGCCAAGTGGTGCCGCGCCTCGGGCAGCATGAGTATTTGCGGCTCAGTGAACTTGGCCTTGAGCACCTCGAGGTTGTAGGGCCAGTCCACCGTGCCGTCCGCCTCACCCTGTACGATCAGGGGCCGCCGCGTGCTGCGTGGCGCGGCTTCTATGCGCTTGACCCAGGCGATCAGTGCGCCAACCCAGGCCGTGGGTAAACGACGCGGTTGCAGGGGGTCGGCCTCCAGAAACGCTAGGAAGGCCGGGTCGTTGGTGTTTTCGCTGAAGCGCCGTTCGATGCCGTTGACGAAATGGCGCAGCACGCAATAGCTGAGCTTCGACCAACGCCAGGAGCAGGGCCGTACCAGCGGCGCGAGCAGGATCACCTGCCCATCGGCCGGGCTTTGCTCGCCCCGGTGCAACAGGTGGTCGACCACGATGGCGCCGCCCGTGCTTTGCCCGCACAAATGCCAAGGCCGCGGCAGGCCCAGCCTGCGCGCTTGCTCGAAGAGTGCATCGAGCACCTGCTGATACAGCGAAAAGTCGCTGATGCTGGCCCGCTCACCGCTGGAAAGGCCGTGGCCGGGCAGGTCACAGCTGATCACTGTATAACCCTGGCCCAGTGCCCACTCGATCACATGCCGGTAAAGGCCCATGTGGTCGTAATAGCCATGCAGCAGGAACAGCGTGGCCACCGGCTGCGGCGGCAGCCAGACTTGCCCGACCAACGCGAACCCGGCCGCTTGAAAACCACCCAGCCAACTGTGCACGGGCAGGTCCAGGCCATAAAAATGCTGGTAATCGCGCCCCTGCGCCGACAACGGCTGGCGATCGGTCAAGGGCGCAAGGCTGGCACGCAGAAGGTCGGGGAGCAAAGCGGCGGGCATCGGGTACATCCAGAGCGAAGCGAGTATTGATCTGTGATATTCAGCTCTAGCTGGCGTCGTGGCAAGCTTGCTCACCCTCGAACAACCAACACCTATCAAATTGTGGGAGCGGCCTTGTGTCGCGAAAGGGCCAATGACTCCTCATGAATAGCCGAATCATCAAAACATCGTGCACGGCAATCGCCCTACTGGTTGGCGTTGGCATTCTCTGGCAGGCCTACACCACCTTCCAGTCCCGCTACCTGCGCCCGTTCGACAACCAGGCCACCCTGTTCGACGGCAGCCAACTGCGCCTGCCCGCAGAACTGGCCGGCCCCGGCCCGATCCGTGTGGTGCACTTCTGGGACCCGGCCTGCCCGTGCAATGTCGGCAACCAGCAGCACCTGGCCGACCTGGTCAGCCACTTCGCAGGCGACGGCGTCAGCTTCCATGTGCTGCAAAAACCCGGCAGCCGCGGCCAGTTGCCCGCGAACCTCAGCGCCCTCAAGCCCCTCGCCAGCCTGCCCGGCAGCGAACACCTGCCCGCCTCTCCGGCCGTGGCCATCTGGGACCGACAAGGCCACCTCGCCTACTTCGGGCCTTACAGTGAAGGGGCGGTGTGCAACGCCAGCAACAGTTTCATCGAACCGATCCTCAAGGCGTTGATCGACAACCGCCAGGTGACGGCCTCCAACACCTTGGCGGTGGGTTGCTACTGCCCTTGGGCCGGCTGACGCACCCGCGCCGGGTTACCGACCACCACCGCACCCGCCGGCACATCACGGGTGACCACACTGCCCGCGCCGACCACCGCGTTGTCGCCAAGGGTCACCCCCGGCAGGATGATCGCCCCGCCACCAATCCACACATTGTTGCCAATACTCACCGGCCGGCCGCTTTCCAGCCCGGTGCGCCGCAGCTCAGGGTCGAGTGGGTGGTCGGCGGTGTAGATCTGCACCGCCGGGCCAATCTGGCAATCGTCGCCGATGCGCACCGGCAGCACGTCGAGGATCACGCAGTTGAAGTTGATGAAGGTGTTGCGGCCAATGCTGATGTTGTAGCCATAGTCGCAATAGAACGGCGGGCGGATCACCGTGCCTTCGCCGGCCTGGCCGAAGTGCTCGGCGAGCAGGCCGTGACGTGCGTCGTTGAGCAGCTCGAAACTGCTGTTGTAGCGCTGCATCCAGTGCTTGTTGGCAATTTGCTCGGCCTGCAGCTCGGGGCAGCCGGCATGGTAGAGCTGGCCTGCGAGCATTTTCTGTTTTTCGCTGAGGGACATGGAAACTCCTATCGAGGGCTATGCTCTGTGCGCGAATCCGTCGATGATCGGACCACAGTTTCCGTTCGAATGCACAAGGAGTTTCGATGAAGCGCAGACTGACCCTGTTGGCCGTGGTAATCGCCGTGGCCGCTGGCGCCGGATACGGGTACGTGCACGGCAAGCTGCCGCAACGCGAAGGCGAAGTGGCGATCGCCGGCCTGCAGGCGCCGGTCAGCGTGCGCTATGACAGCCGCGGCGTTCCGCACCTGCAGGCACAGAACGAACAGGACCTGTACCGCGCCCTCGGCTATGTGCACGCCCAGGACCGGTTGTTCCAGATGGAGATCATGCGCCGCCTGGCGCGCGGTGAGTTGGCCGAAGTGCTGGGCGAAAAACTCGTGCCCACCGACACCCTGTTCCGCAGCTTGCGTATTCGCGACCAAGCGGCGCTGATGGTGCAGCGGCAGGACCGCCAATCACCCGCCTGGCAGGCCCTGCAAGCCTACCTGGAGGGCATCAACAGCTGGCAGGCCAGCCATCCCAAGCCGATCGAGTTCGACCTGCTGGGCATCACCCCCCGCCCGTTCACCGCCGAAGACACCCTGAGCATCGCCGGTTACCTGGCCTACAGCTTCGCCGCCGCGTTCCGTACCGAGCCCGCGCTCACCTATATTCGCGACCAGCTCGGCCCGCAGTACCTGAACATCTTCGACCTTGGCTGGCAACCCGAAGGCGCCCTGGCCGCGCCGTTGGCGGCCGCCGACTGGCGCAGCCTGGAGGCACTTGCCCGGCTCAGCCACGACGCGTTGGGCGACGCGGGTATCCCGCAATTCGAAGGCAGCAACGCCTGGGCCGTCGCCGGCAGCCGCACCCGCAGCGGCAAGCCACTGCTGGCCGGTGACCCACACATCAGCTTCGCGGTACCGGCGGTGTGGTACGAGGCCGAATTGTCGGCCCCTGGGTTCAACCTGTATGGCTACTTCCAGGCGCTGAACCCCTTCGCGCTGCTCGGCCACAACCGCGACTTCGGCTGGAGCCTGACGATGTTCCAGAACGATGACGTCGACCTGATCGCCGAACGGACCAACCCCGAAAACACCGACCAGGTGATGATCGACGGCACCTGGCAAACCGTGGAAAAGACCGAGCAAACCCTCGCCGTCAAAGGCGAGGCGCCCGTCACCCTCAGCCTGCGCCGCTCGCCCCACGGCCCGATCGTCAACGAGGTATTGGGCGCTACCGCCGGGACCACGCCGGTGGCCATGTGGTGGGCGTTTCTGGAAACCGAAAACCCGATCCTCGACGGGTTTTACCAGCTCAACCGCGCCGACACGCTGGGCAAGATGCGCGAGGCGGCCGCCAAGGTTCAGGCGCCTGGGCTGAACTTCGTCTGGGCCAATGCCCGTGGCGATATCGGCTGGTGGGCTGCGGCACAACTGCCGATCCGCCCAGCGGGGGTCAACCCGACATTCATCCTCGATGGCGCCAGCCCACAGGCAGACAAGCTCGGTTTCTACCCCTTCAGTGCCAACCCGCAGCAAGAAAACCCCGCACGCGGCTACATCGTGTCGGCCAACTACCAGCCGCCCTCGGCCGTGCCCGTGCCGGGTTACTACAACCTGCCGGACCGTGGCCGCCAGCTCGACCGCCACCTGGCCAACCCTGACGTGAAGTGGGATACCCAGAACAGCCAAGCCCTGCAGCTGGACACCGCCAGCGACCATGGCCCACGCACCCTTGCACCGCTGCTAGCGACGCTGCGCTCAGTGGCCGAGGGGGACGAGGAAAAGGAGCTGGTCGAACAACTGGCAGCCTGGAGCGGTGACTACCCCCTGGACTCGATCAGCGCCACGCTGTTCAACCAGTTCCTGTATGAACTGGCGTTCGCGGCCCTGCATGACGAACTGGGCGACACCTGGTTCCCGGTGCTGATCAGCACCCGTGCCATCGATGCCGCGCTGCCTCGTTTGGCCGCCGATGCCGAGTCGCCATGGTGGAGCACGCGGGGAGCAAACGAACGCACCGACCGCACTGCGATCGTGCGCATCGCCTGGCAAAAAAGCGTGAAGCACCTGCGAGACACCCTGGGCAGCGACCCGGCCAGTTGGCAATGGGGCAAAGCCCATACCCTGACCCATAACCATCCGCTTGGCGTGAAGAAGCCGCTGAACCTGCTGTTCAACGTCGGCCCGTTCGCGGCGCCTGGCACGCATGAGGTGCCCAACAACCTGTCGGCGAAGATCGGACCGGCACCTTGGCCGGTGACATATGGCCCTTCTACACGCAGGCTGATCGACTTCGCCGATGCCGGGCAGGCCTTGACCAGTAACCCGGTCGGGCAAAGCGGGGTGCCGTTCGACCGGCATTTTTCAGACCAGGCTGAGGACTACATCAATGGGCGATATTCCAAAGCTAGTATGGGAATTATCCCATCACAGAGCACGCTACGCTTGATGCCTTCGCAGTAGGACCCTTTTCTCCATTTCCGAAGGCACATCAATGCAGAAACACTTCATCGAGATCGACGGCGCGCGCATGAGCTACGTCGACCAAGGCCAAGGATTTCCTGTCCTGCTCGGCCACAGCTACTTGTGGTCTGCCGAGATGTGGCGGCCACAGGTCGAGACGCTATCACAACACTTCCGCGTGATCGTGCCGGAATTGTGGGGCCATGGTGACTCCGAGGCACCACCTGCCACCACCCAGAGCATGAGCGACCTGGCCCGCCAGCATCTGGTGTTGCTGGATGCACTGGATATCGACAGGTGCCACCTGGTTGGCCTGTCCGTCGGCGGCATGTGGGGGGCTGAACTGGCCGCTGAACATCCGCAACGCATCGATCGCCTGGTGCTGATGGACACCTACCTTGGCGCCGAACCGCAAGCAACCCGCCTGAAGTACTTTGCCCTGTTGGACGCCGCCAGCACCGCCGGCGGCTTCAGCGACGCGCTGCTCGATATCATCGTACCAATCTTCTTCCATGCCGGTGGGCAGACGGTTGCCCAGGTTCGCGAACAATTTCGCCTCGACCTCAAGGCGTGCAGTGCCGAAACCATTCGGCAAAGCCTGTATCCGCTGGGCCAGATAATTTTCGGCAGGCCTGACCGGCTTGCGCGCCTGGCTGAGCTGGCAGGGCAACAAACCATTGTCATCTGTGGGGATCAGGACATTCCGAGGCCACCTGAAGAGTCAGGTGAAATGTCGCGAATCATCGGCTGCCTGGCGGCGCAGGTACCAAATGCGGGGCATATCTGTAGCCTCGAGAACCCGCAGGTGGTGAATGATTTCCTGCTGAACTGGTTGCCACGCAAGGGTTGAGGCACTTCAAGGCGCGCAACTGCCGGCTACCAACAAAAACGCCGACGCAATGGCGTCGGCGTTTTCAGGCGCGGGGCTACGAACGGATCAGAACGCCGGCAGTACGGCACCACTGTATTTCTTGGCGATGAACGCTTTCACTTCCGGGCTGGTCAGGGCTTTGGCCAGTTTCTGGATGGCCTCGCTGTCCTTGTTGTCCGGGCGGGCAACCAGGAAGTTGACGTACGGCGAGTCGGCGCCTTCGATCACCAGCGCGTCCTTGGCCGGGTTCAGACCAGCTTCCAGGGCGTAGTTGGTGTTGATCATGTCCAGGTCAACCTGATCCAGCACACGCGGCAGCATGGCCGATTCCAGCTCGCGGAACTTCAGTTTCTTCGGGTTCTCGGCGATGTCTTTCGGCGTGGCCAGGGCGTTTTTCGGGTCTTTCAGGGTAATCAGGCCAGCCTTCTGCAACAGCAGCAGGGCGCGGCCGCTGTTGCTGCCTTCGTTAGGGATGGCAACGGTAGCGCCTTCTTTGAGCTCGCTCAGGTTCTTGACCTTCTTCGAGTAGCCACCGAACGGTTCAACGTGTACACCGACCACGGTTTCCAGGTGGGTGCCCTTGCCTTCGTTGAAGTTTTGCAGGTACGGCAGGGTCTGGAAGTAGTTGGCGTCCAGGCGTTTCTGGTCAACCTGCACGTTCGGCTGCACGTAGTCGGTGAAGACCTTGATCTGCAGGTCCACACCTTCTTTGGCGAGGGTCGGCTTGATCAGCTCGAGGATCTCGGCATGCGGCACCGGGGTCGCGGCAACCACCAGTTTCTCGGCGGCGTTGGCCAGGCCGGCGAACGACAGGGCAGCGGCCAGGGCGGTGGTCAGCAGGGTCTTCTTCATGGTGGTCCTTATTCTGAATCTGGGCCATCGGCGATGGCGAAGTCGTGTGCCCTGCCCCGTATCGGGTGAGCGTGAAGCGGACAATACCGAGATTTCTTATGCCGCAACAATATCTTTTAATTCGCTGCTTATTCCAAAAACAAACTGCCATCACCGCCTTTGCTTATGAGCGCTGTCTAGCGCGCAGGGTTGGCCAAGTCGAGGTCTTCCGGCTGGATCTCTTCGCTGTCATTGACCAGCAAGGCGAAGTGGATGACGTTCTCCAGCTCGCGGGTGTTGCCGGGCCAGGCATGGGCTTCCAGCACCTGCTGGGCGGCGTCGCTGATCAGCGGCACCGAGCGCTGCAGGCGGGCGGTGTAGATACCCACGAAGTACTCGGCCAGCGGCAGGATATCGCCACGTCGCTCGCGCAACGGCGGCAGCTCCAGCGCCCCCTCACGCAGGTACTGGTACAAGCGCTCATTGAACCTGCCGGCCTTCACCACCCGCGCCAGGTCGATGCTGGTCGCCGCCACCAGGCGCACATCCACAGGCTGGGGCTGCTGCGCGCCGACGCGTGTCACTTCACGGTTTTCCAGCGCGGCCAGCAGCTTGCCCTGAATCTCCAGCGGCAAGTCGGCAATCTCGTCCAGGTACAGCGTGCCGCCGTTGGCCGAGCCGAACCAGCCGGCGCGGCTGCTGGCGGTGCCGCCGTGGGTGCCGGCGCTGTAACCGAACAACTCGGCGTCGGCGTAGGTCGGGCTGATGGCTGCGCAGTTGACCGAGACGAACAGCCCGGCGCGGTCACTGGCGCGGTGAATCTGCCGTGCCAGCAACTCCTTACCGGTGCCGGTTTCGCCACGAATCAACACCGGCAAGGGCTGCGGCGCCAGGCGCTCGAGGTCTTCGCGCAGCTGTTGCGAGCGCGGGTCGATGAACACCAGGGCCTTGGCACGAATGCTCAGTGGGCTCTTGTCCAGCTCGGGAAAGGTCAGCAGCGGCTGGCCAAACGGGTTTTGAAAAGTCATGAAAAACTCCCGCCCCAGGCCTTCGGTGGCCGGGCGTCAGGCAAACGGTAATCAGTAGGGGACGATCAGGCGCGACGCAGTGCGCGTTGCTCCACCCGGCTCTGCAAGCGGTACAGGTAGGCGAAGCCTTGTTCCCAACGCTCGTGGCCGGACTTGACGTTGATGTGCCCGGCGTTGGTCAGCAAGCCCGCTTCGGCCCCCCAGGCCTGGGCCAGGTGCAGCGCGCGCGGCACGCTTACCGCCGGGTCGTTGTCGGAACTGACCACCTGGCTTGGGAACGGCAACGCCCGCATCGGAATCGGCGCGAAGTTGCGCAGTGCTGGCGCGCAGGTCGGCCGCTCGACATCCGCCGGCGCCACCAGCAATGCGCCACGTACCTGACGCAGCAACGCCGGGCTGGCCTCGGCGGCCCAGTGAGCGACCGTGACGCAGCCCAGGCTGTGCGCGATGAGAATCACTGGCGAGCGTTCGGCGGCAATCGCCTGCTCCAGGGCCTGCACCCAATCGCGCCGCTGCGGGGTCAGCCAGTCGTGCTGCTCGACCCGGGCGCTGTTGGGCAGGGTGCGCTGCCAGTGACTCTGCCAATGGTTGTCTGGCGATCCTTGCCAGCCCGGCACAATCAGGTAACGAATCGACTCATTGCGCATGGGGACGCCTCCAGTAAGTTTGCGTGCTTGGAGACCAGTATAGGGAGGGAGTTATATTCGTAAAGGAATAAGAAGCTATTTGTTAATAACCTAAAGGAATTTTTGTTGGGGGGGCGAAGCGATTGTTGCGAGGATGGGGGATGGCCACGGGGGGGCC